>JAMPYE010000011.1 GCA_023700825.1 Thermoanaerobaculia bacterium
CCGCGCTTCCTACCGACGTGCCGGAACCCGTCCGGCGCCTGATCCGGCGTTGCCTCGTGAAGCACGCGAAGCACCGGATGCGCGACATCGGCGACGCGCGACTCGAAATCGAAGACGCGCTGCGCGGAGGCTGGGTCGTCAGCGAGCCCACGAAGCAGCCGGCGCGGCCGCTGATCGTCACGATCTTTCCGTGGGCGATCTCCGCGATTCTCGCGGTCATCGCCGGATACTCGCTCCTGCGGTTTTCGCAGCCCGCGACGAAGGGTGGTGCCGCGCGGTTCGAGATCGCTCACGCCGTCACCGCGGACTGGGTCGACATCCCGATGATCTCGCCCGACGGGCGGCGCGTCGCTTTCCAGAAAGACGGTGCGCTCTGGATTCGCCAGCTCGACCGTATCGAGCCGAGGCGGGTCACCGGAGGCGACGGCGGCAAGGTGCCGTTCTGGTCGCCCGATTCGTCCAAGCTCGCGTTCGTCAAGGGCGACCGCCTCTGGCGCAGCTCACTCGGCGACGACGCTCCGCGCGCGATCTGCCCGCTTCCCTCGGAGAGGCCGTGGATCGGCGGCGCCTGGGGCGCGGACGACCGGATCGTCCTCGCGCGATGGCGGGGTGGCCTGCATTCCGTCTCCGCCGGCGGTGGCGAGCTGCGGCAACTCGTGGAGACGAATGAAGGGGAGGTCGACTTCCACGGCGTGGCGTTTCTCCCCGACGGGAAGACGATCTTGACGGCCTTGCACGCCGCGGCCGACGACGCGGACAAGCTCCTGCTCATCGACGGAAGCGAGCGGCGCGAGCTCTACCACCTCGGAAGTGAAGGCGGAGCCTCCGCGACGTGGTCGCCTTCGGGTCACATCGTCCTCTCCCGCTTCTCCGGGATCGACGCCGCGGTGTCGGTGTGGGCGATACCCTTCGATCTCGCGAAACGCAGGACGACGGGCGACGCGTTTCTCGTCGTCGAAGACGGCGCGCACGCTTCGGTCTCGAATGACGGCACGCTCGCCTACGTGAGCAGCGTGCAATCGAAGGCGACGCAACTGCTATGGGTCTCGGCCGAGGGCGTGCCGGGAGCGGCGGTCGGACAGGCGATGCGAAACCTGAGCGACCCGGCAATCTCTCCCGACGGGAAGGCAATCGCGGTTTCGGCGCTGGAAGGGGACGACAACCAGGACATCTGGCTGCTCGACGCAGCGCGAGGCCTGCGCACGCGGATCACGTTCTCGAAGGCGGAGGATCGTTATCCGGCCTGGGCACCCGACGGCACGCTGCTCGCGTGGTCGAGACGGATGCGTTTCGACTGGCTCAGCCCGGAGAATGGCGTCTGGACCCGGTCGCCCGACGGAACGACGTCGGAGAAGCGGATCGTCGAGGGCTCGCACCCGTCGTTCGCGCCCGATGGCGCGGTCGTGTTCGGAACGCGGGCGCTCAAGGCGGACGATGACATCGCGGTCGTCCCGGCAGGCGGAGGGCAGAGCACGACGATCCTCCGGACGCCGCTGCGGACCTTCGATCCGCACGTCTCGCCCGACGGGCGGTTCCTCGCGTACGAGTCGAACGAATCGGGTTCGCTCGAGATCTTCGTGTCGAGTTACCCGGATACGCGAGGCAAGTGGCAGATCACCACTGGCGGCGGAATCGAGCCACGATGGGCGCGTGACGGTAACGCGCTCTTCTACACGCGTGAGAACGAGCTCTGGAAGATCCCGATCTCCCGCGCTGCCGGCGTGTCGATCGGCGCGCCGGAGCGCGTCTTCTCGGGCGGGGCAATCGAAGTGACGCTCGAGCGAGGCTACGACCTGGCGCCCGACGGCCGCTTCGTCGTCGTACGCGAGCTCGACCGCGACAAGTCCGCGCTCACGCTCGTCCAGAACTGGGCAGCGGAGTTCGGGACGGCGAGGTAGGGGGGAGTTGTTAGTTGTTAGACAGGCGGCGTGGCGATTGCGAGTCTGGCGCCAGGTCAATCGTTGCTCTGAGTTTCGGGAGACGAGGCATAAGCCCCTTACATCGGCGATTTGAGGGACGCCTAACAGGTGACGCGAATTGTCTAACAACTAACAACTAACAACTAACAACTAACAACTAACAACCTCCCACTCCGTCCTACTTTCCCCCCGCCGCCTTGATCAGCTTCGCGTTTTCCGAGCACTGAACGGCGTTGGCCATGGTGAGCGGCGTGGCGCCGCCGTTCGCCTTTACGTTGACGTCGGCTTTGGCCTTGATCAGCAGCCCGATGAGCTCGGTCGCATCGCAGAGGCCGGCGGCTCGGAGGATCGCGGTGGAGTTCGTTTCGTCGCGGGCGTTGACGTCCGCACCGGCGAGGACCAGAACCTTCGCCGCTTCGAAGTGTCCGAACGAGGCGGCCAGAATCAGCGGGGTCATCCCCGCGGACGTGCCGTTGGGATCGACACCCGCGACGAGGCAGAGGCGGATCACGTCGGTCTCGCCTTCGGTTGCTGCGCGCATCAGCGCGTCGAAGCTCGCTTCGCGAACGTCGTAGTTCGCAGCGAGCGCTTCCCTTGCCTGCTCCGCCGAGTAGCTTCCCCAGCCACCGAGCGCCGCCGGCGGGATGACGCGAAACGGCGTCAGCGTAAACTTGCCTCCCGGCGTCTCCTCGAGGGTCGCGGGCGCGGACGACATCGCCCCGGCTTTGCTGAGGGGGAGCTCGGGCGCGGGCGGCATCTCGTAGTCGATCGTCAGCCCCGCTCGTTCGAGGATGACGTCCACATCGGCGCGAGCGACGTCGCCGTGCCACGCCCACTGCTGGTAGTTTCCGCGGTCGTCGAAGCCCGACGAGGAGTAGCCGGCTACCCGCTCGAGCCTCTTGCCCGCCTTGTCGTAAGCCCGAACTGCCTCGATGTCGTTGCCGAACGACGCCTCGGCGACCTGCTCCGCGTAGACCTTCACGTAAGGGCCGTCGATGACGACGCCATGCTCGGCCGCTTTCGCGGCTTCCGACTTCCGGATCGAGATGGTGCTCATCGCGAGCGGATACGTAATCCGCATCGAGCCGACTGCCTTCGCGTACACCGGCGGCTTTTCGCCGCCCGAGGCGAAGCGCATCTCGGTGGAGAAGCTCCGATGGTCGTAGAGCCCCTGTTCCTTCTCGAAGCCGATCACGCGACCCTTGGCATCGAAGAGCTTGGGCGTCTCCCAGGTGTCGACGACGTACACGCTGTTGTCGATGCGCGGCAGATGCACCTCGACCGCGGGGTTGTTGAAGCCGAAGAGAGCGCTGCTCCTGCCGGAGACGACCTTGACCGCGGCGCGCAACTCTTCGGCCGTGATCTTCTTGAAGGTCGGCTTGACGTCTTTCGCGGCGTACTTCGGGTTCTTCACGAGCTCGGCCCGGTCGGTGAGCTGCGCGTGGAGCGGCAGGGAGCCGGTAAGCGACACGAGGCAGGCGAGTGCCACAGCGGGAGCGTATCTACGATTCAGCATGGACAGATTGTAGCGGGAACCGGCGCGAGAGGGATGTTGCGGCCCGCAGCTGCCTCCGGTCACGGGCGTGGAACCGTTTCAGCGCAGCGGGCGAGCCAGCGCGAACGGCTCGCTAGTCGAACAGCAGGCTGCAGCAAGTCACGCCGCCCTCGGCTTTCGCCAGCTCGGTGGCGTCGACGGTCGTGACGTGAATGCCTCGCGCCTCGAGGCGCGCCCGCGTGCGGGGGAACGCCGAGGAGAGGACGAGCGCGTCGCCGACGAGGAGCGCGTTGGCCGCGAACGGCTCCGACGGATCGACATCGACGAAATCGAATCCCGGGAACTGCGACGGGTCGACCCAGGCGCGATTGACCAGCAGGATGCCCGGCGCGACCGAAGTCACGGCCGTCTTGAGGTGGAGGCAGCCGGTGAGCTCCGCAGGACCGACGTCGTAGCCGAACGGCTCGAGGATCGTGCGAAGCTGCGCGATCCCTTCGTCGTTCGTCCGCGCCGTGCGCCCGATGCGGACCAGCCTGCCGGCGCGAAGCACGTCTCCTCCGTCGAGTGTCGCCGGCGCCTCGATGAAGGCGAGATTTCGATGCGGCCGCAACGCGTCCGCGATGCTGGCAACCTCACCCATGCGCGATGCCGCGCCGGGCCGCGTGATGACGGCGACCTCGTCGACCACGACCGCACAGTCCTCGACGAAAACCGCGTCGGGATGTCCGACCAGCGCCGGAAGTCGGATGGCACGGTAGCCGAGCGACTCGAGAGCGCGGACGTACTCGTCGTGCTGCGCCGTGGCGCGATCGAAGTCGATCGGCTGCCGATCGACATGCGTGAGCTCGCACTGCGCGATCGAGGGGCTGACTTCGCGGACGACGGCGATTGGCATGCGCGAAGGATATGCGACCCATCTGGAGTGCGAAAGCGAAGCTTTCGCGGGGGCGTGACGTGCCCTGGTTCTCGTACGGGCGACGCGATGCGTCGCCCGTCTTCATTCGAGAGCAGGCCTGGCGGGCGCCCCGCTCGGTCGCCCCCACGAACGAACGGCCCGCGATTCGCTTCTCCTGCTTTGACCTTTGACCTCTGACCTATGCTCTGCCTTTCGATACACTCCCGCGCGTGAATTCGACGCGTGACGTGACATCGAGGACGTTCGCCGAGGCGGCGGTCGCGCTGGTGCTCTTCGGCTGCATCCCGGTGGTGATCCGTTACGTCTCGGCGAATCCCTACACGATCGGCATCGTTCGGCTCGTCATCGCGACGACCGGCATCGCTCTCGTCATGCGCGACCGTCACGCGCTCCGCGCGTTGCCGCGGGCGGACGTCGCCAGGCTCTGCCTGATCGGCTGCTTCTTCTTCGCACACTGGCTCGCCTACTTCCTGGCGATCAAGACCTCCTCGGCTTCGATCGGCACGATCGGGCTCTCCACCTATGGCATCCACCTGCTGATCCTCGGCGCGATCTTCAGCCGCGCGCGATTCAGTGCGCTCGACCTCATCGCCGTGGCGATGGCGATCGCGGGCGCGATCGTCACGGTCCCCGAGCTGACCCTCAGGAACGATGCGACGCTCGGGATGCTGCTCGGAACGGTGAGCGCGATCTTCTACGCGACGCTGCCGATCCTCCACCAGCGCTGGGCGCACATGTCGTCGTCGGTGCGCGCCCTCGGCCAGTTCGGAGTCGCGCTCGTACTGTTCCTGCTGTTCCTGCCGAAGGCGCAATGGAATCTGCGACCGGTCGACTGGGCCGGTCTCGCCTTTCTCGGTCTCGGCTCGACCTTCGTCGGCCATGGCCTCTGGGTTCGCGTGACGACCCGGCTCCGTCCCGCGACGACGAGCATCCTTTACTACGCGAGCGTGCCGGTCGCCCTCACGCTGAGCGTCCTCGTGCTCGGCGAACCGCTGACGCCGCGGATCGCGCTCGGCGCGGCGCTGATCATCGGCGGAAGCCTAATGGGGCTGACGGCGCAGGCACGCGCTGCCCGCGAACCGAGATTCGGGGATTGAGATTGGAATAGCCGCGAGCCTCATCGGGTCACGGAGAGAGATGAAACTCACACGAATTGCCGGGCTGCTCGTATTCGCCGTGCTGGCCTCCGCGGCCCTCGCCGCGCCGGGAGATGGCGCCGGCCCTGGTGCATTCCCCGAATCGTCGGTCTATCCCGCGATGGAGTTCGCACGTGCCGACGGGCAGTCGCTGTTTCTCGACCTCTTCGTTCCGTCGGGACGCGGGCCGTTCCCGGTCATCGTTTCGGTGCACGGCGGGTCGTGGGCGAGCGGCACCCGCGACCAGGGACTGGCGATCCTCCAGCTCGATCGCGGTTACGCGGTCGCGAACATGGACTACCGCCTTGCCCCTGCGTCGACCTGGCCGGCCCAGGTCGAGGACGCCAAGGCCGCGGTGCGCTGGTTGCGCGCGAACTCGGGGCGCTTCGCCCTCGACCCGGGGAGGATCGGCGTCATGGGTCTCTCGGCCGGCGGCCACATCGGCGCGGTGCTCGGAACGAGCCACGGAGTCACCGCGCTCGAGGGAATCGAGCTTGGCAACGGCGGTTATTCGAGCGAGGTGCAGGCGGTGGTCGACTACTTCGGGCCCAGCGACCTGTTGAAGCTCAAGCAGCAGGCGTTGCCCTGCATGCCCGGCGATCCGAACGATCCCGCCGAGGCGCCATCGCAGCTGTTAGGCTGCACGCTGCCTCTTTGTCCCGAAAAGGCCGCCACCGCGAATCCGATCACCTACGTGACCCCCGACGATCCGCCCTTCCTGCTCCTGCACGGGACGAGCGACTGTCTCGTCCCGTGGCAGCAGAGTCAGATTCTCCACGACGCGCTGCGCAAGGCGGGAGTCCGCTCGAAGCTGATCGTCATTCCCTTCGCCACCCACGGTGATCCGCTCTTCCTCGCGCCACCGATCCAGCAGCAGGTGAACGAGTTCCTCGACGAGCACCTCAAAGGGCCTCGTGAGCGGCGACGGCCGATGAGACGGAATTGAGAATCGAGAGATGGCGGACGACCGTGCACGGCCGCCATCTCTCGGGTTTGCACTCCTCGATTCCCAGGAGGCGGAAAGGCCGCCCTTCGGAGGCCTCGCTCGAGACGAATGGGCCCCCGTTCGAGCATGACCCGGATTCCCCGTTTCTCGAGCGCGCCTTCGGGTGCTGTCCGGCGGGCGCGCGCTCCCCGGGGTGCGGCCTAACGGCGACGTGACGTCCGGCTTCCGCCTCCCCGTTTCTGCAGGTACCCCCGGGCAGGAAGGATTGCGCGACTTACGAGAGCTTCCGAGGCCGCCGGGTGATCGTTCCAGCCCCGCGAGAGCCGTGACCTCAGAGCCGGTGTCGTCGCGTCACGCGGAGATCGTCGTGGCCGGGGTGTCGAGGCTGCCGCGCCCCGTCGGATCGTCCGCAGCGGTCGTGACGCGAGTCACCAAAGCAGTGGCAGACGAACACCGCCCGGGTTTCCGGGCAGTCGTACACTTCAATGCACAAGGATTCGAGTGACGACTTGCGAAGCTGTGACCCCGCGGTTGGCGAGTCGCATAACCCGGGTGAACTTCTCGAGCACGAGACCCAGCCATTCGAAAAAGGGCTGGCAGTATCAATCGGGCATGCCTGGGCGGCCATTGGGGCTGCGCAGGGCTGAAGCAGCAAAGGAGATCTCGATGAACAGAATCCTCGCTTTCCGTCCAGTGGTGGCAATTCTCGTCGTTTGTGCGGTGGTGATGATGCTTGTGCCGGTTGCCCTATCGGCGGCTGAACCGCAGACACAACCGGCGGCACAAATGCAGAAGCCGGTAGCGAGACAAGCCGTGCCGGTCGCTCTGTCCAAGGCCCAGCTCGTCGATGCGAAATTCACGTGCGGATCGACCTCCGTCTCGAATTTCAGGGCGACCGTCAAGAACGTCAGCTCGAGCCAGGCCGTTTTCTCCGGGACTTTGACGATGACGCTTCCAGGCGCCTGCCTGAAGACCGACTCGACCAAGAACCCCGACGGCACGCCGTGCACGTCGGACCAGATGTTCTGCCCCGGATACTGCACCCAGTACGCACCTGACACGACGAGCTCGGTCGCCCTTCCGCCGAAGACGATCGCTGCAGGAGCGACCGCGATCTTCGCGGTGACCGTCCCTAACAAGATGATGAAGTCGAGTGTGGTCAAGGTGGTGGAGCAAGGCACGTCGGTGGGCACCAGCAAGAAGCTGGGGCCTTTCAGCGTCTGCATCTTCTAGCTCGCAGCGCCCTGGCCCGATCTTCAGGCCCGATGGCCTGCCTTGCCGTCTGAGTAGTCTCCCCGACGCGCCGAGTGCGTCGGGGAGCGCAGGACGGCGCCGTCCCTCACCGATCACGGGGAAAGGGGAGAGCATCAACGCGAAATGCTCGTCACATCCCCGTTTCTGTCGACCGGAGCCCTCCGCAGTCGCATGCCGTCCCGGCGCGCGGCGTCACCGGCCGAAGCCCCCATCCGGAAACGCGAAGAGGCCGCCTCTCGGCGGCCTCTCTCGATTCTCAGTGCTTCGGTTCTCGACTCCGCTGCGCGGCAGCAGTTAGTAACGGTAGTTTTCCGGCTTGTACGGCCCCTCGGCGGGGATGCCGAGGTACTTCGCCTGTGACTCGGTCAGCGTCGTCAGCTCGACGCCGAGGTGCGGCAGGTGCAGTCGCGCCACTTCCTCGTCGAGCTTCTTCGGCAGGACGAACACCTTCTTCTCGTACTTGTCGGCGTTCGCATGCAGGTCGATCTGCGCGAGAACCTGGTTGGTGAACGAGGTCGACATGACGAACGAGGGGTGCCCCGTGGCGCATCCGAGGTTCATGAGTCGTCCCTCGGCGAGGATCAGCACGCTGTGGCCGTCCGCGAAGATCCACTCGTCGTACTGCGGCTTGATGTTCTTGTGCTTGATCCCGGGCGTCTTCTTGAGACCCGCCATGTCGATCTCGTTGTCGAAGTGGCCGATGTTCCCGATGATCGCGTTGTGCTTCATCTTCGCCATGTGCGCGGCGGTGATGATGTCCTTGTTGCCGGTCGCAGTGACGAAGATGTCGGCGGTCTCGAGGACTGACTCCAGCGTCTTCACCTCGAACCCCTGCATTGCCGCCTGCAGCGCGCAGATCGGATCGATCTCGGTCACGATGACGCGCGCGCCCTGTCCGCGCAGCGCCTCGGCGCAGCCCTTGCCGACTTCGCCGAAGCCACAGACGACGACGACCTTGCCGCCGATCATCACGTCGGTCGCGCGGTTCAGCCCGTCGACCACCGAGTGGCGGCAGCCGTAGATGTTGTCGAACTTCGTCTTCGTCACCGAGTCGTTGACGTTGATCGCGGGGAAGAGGAGCGTGCCCGCTTCCTGCATCTGGTAGAGGCGATGGACGCCCGTGGTCGTCTCCTCGGAGACGCCGCGCAATCCCTTCGCGATCTTCGTCCAGAGCTGGCCGTCGGCCTTGATCGAGCGGCGGAGCAGCTCGAGGATCACGCCCCACTCCTCGGGGTCGTTCGCTTCGTCGAACGCGGGGATCTTCCCCGCCTTCTCGAACTCGGCGCCCTTGTGGACCAGCAGCGTGGCGTCGCCGCCGTCGTCGACGATGAGCGACGGGCCGGAGCCGTCAGGCCAGACGATCGCCTGCTCGGTGCACCACCAGTACTCCTCGAGCGTTTCGCCCTTCCAGGCGAAGACGGGAGTGCCCTTCGGATTCTCGGGGGTTCCCCCGGTCTCGCTGCGGCCGACGACGACCGCGGCGGCCGCGGAGTCCTGGGTCGAGAAGATGTTGCAGGAGACCCAGCGAACGTCGGCGCCGAGGTGCACGAGCGTCTCGATGAGGACGGCGGTCTGCACCGTCATGTGGAGCGAGCCCATGATGCGGGCTCCAGCGAGCGGCCTGGTCTTTCCATAACGCTCGCGGAGCGACATGAGGCCGGGCATCTCGTGCTCGGCGAGGGTGATCTCCTTGCGGCCGAGCTCGGCGAGGCCGAGATCCTTGACCTTGAACGGGACGCGGCCCGCTTCCTTCGAAGCAGTGAACGGGTGGGCAGTTTCCATCGTGGTCGGCATCGTGTCGATGTCTCCTTTTTTTGTCGATTCGGGGTCGTTCTGCACGGATTGCAGGGTCTGTCGTTGCGAGCAACTCGGTAAATCCCGACTGCGCGGGCGGAATTCCTGTCCGCGGAGGGAGGGATCGCGTATCTGCATGAATCGGCGGTGGATGGGGGTAGTCGACGGGGGCGCTGCCGACATCTGAAGCCTCCCGAAGCAGCGTATTCGCCGACAGCACGCGCCTTCGCGAGGCCACGAGCGTAAGATTGGTCCTTCCCAAAGAAGTGTGAGGGTGCGGCTCATGCAGCTACCCGAGTCCGATTCGAGTCCGCGCAAGGGCATGTCGCTGGTCCCGGCATACGTGTTCGGGGGGATCGGCCTGCTTCTTTTTTCGTACGGTCTTTACCAGTCGATGCGGAGGACGATCGTCCTCTTGTCCTGGCCGGAGGCGCGGGCGGCGGTCATCTCCTCGTCGATCGAGAGTCAGGGAAATCAGCACCGTGCACGCATTCGAGTTCGCTTCGTCGCGGGCTCGGAGGTGATTGAGACCGAAGCCGAGCACGATTACAAGGGCAAGGGCTATGCATGGATCGCCGAGGCGGTCGCGCTCCACGCAACGGGCTCGCAGGCGGTCGTACGCTACAACGAGCGGCATCCGGAGACTGCGATGCTCGATCCCCGCTTCGGCTTCCGAACGTTCGGGGTTCCGCTCCTTTCTCTGGCGGTGGGCCTAGTGTTCGCCGGTGTCGGGCGCCTCGCGTTCCATTCGGCGAAGTCAACGGCGGCATCGCTGACGGCCGAGTCGGAAGGGGAGAGGCAGCGGTTCGCTCGGAGCGAGTACTTCGGCGTCGGCATTTTCGTGCTCGTAATCGGCGTCGCGTTCGTCGTTGCGGCGCTCGCGATGCTGCCATCGCGCCTTGAAGCTCGACGCTGGCCCATCGTCGAATCGAAGTTCGATCACGGCGACGTCACGTCGTCGAGCTCGACCGGATCGAAACGAAGCAGGACCGTCTACGCGGCAAGGCTCTACGTGCGATACGTGTACGAGGGGAAGCCGTACATGTCCACGATCCCCTTGCGCAAGTCGTCGGGAAGGCGCGAGTCGATGGAGGAGCTCGTCGCGGCGATTCCGAAGGGCGAGATCTACAGGATCAGGATCAATCCGGAACATCCACATCGGATCGAGCGCGGAGACGCGTGGCCTCTGTTGCTGCCCGGTGTCTTCCTCTTCGCCGGTCTCGTCGTCGCCGGAGTCGCGATCCTCGTGATTCGAAGCGCGCCGCGACCTCCCCTTCGGGCCGGAATTGAGAGCTGAAAATTGGACCTTGAGAATTGAGAGCTGTCCCGAACGGAGTTGCGTGAACGCGGCTTGTGGAAGGAGAGGACGTCTGTACGCGACGAAGGATACGCCGGGCCGATTCGAGGTGCCGCGTGGGTGCCGCGGCGCTTCGCGTCATCGCGAAAGCTCCGCTTTCGCATTCCACATGGGTCTGCTTGGACCTATGACCTTTGGCCCTCTACCTGGTCCGGTGATTGTCGATCAGGTCGTAGGTGCCGCCGTAGGCGAGATCCTTGATGCCGGGAGTCGAGAGGAAGTCGTGGGGGAAGCCGGGCTCGATGGCGCTCGCCTTGTCGAGGCGCGCGAGGTGGTTCTCCCCGAGCGTGACGCTCAGCGTGCCGAGGTTGTCGCGGAGCTGTTCGAGGTTGCGCGCGCCGAGGAGCGGGATGACGACTCCTTTCTGCTGGCGCACCCAGGAGATCGCGACCTGCGTCGAGGTGGCGCCGAGCTCGGCGGCAACTGCGGCAGCCTCTTTCGCGATCGCGAGATTGCGATCGATTTTCGCCGCGCCTTCCTTCGCGCGCCCGGTGGCTTGCGAGGATGGATCGTTGTACTTGCCGGAGAGGACACCGGCGCCGATGACGCTCCATGGCGTGACGGCGAGGTCGAAGGCGCGCGCCATCGGCAACAGCTCGCGCTCTGCCGTCCGGTCGATCAGCGAATAGCGGAGCTGCAGTGCGGTGAAGGGAGTCCAGCCACGCAGGTCGGCCATCGTGTTCGCCTGCGAGACGATCCAGGCGGGCGTGTCGGAGATGCCGATGTAGAGGATCTTCCCCTGGCGCACGAGATCGTCGAGGCCGCGGAGAATCTCGTCGACGTGCGTCGTGAAGTCCCACGCATGCAGCCAGTAGAGGTCGACGTAGTCGGTGCCGAGACGTTTGAGACTCGCCTCCAGCGCCTGCTTCATGTTCTTCTTGTGATTGCCCGAGAAGCTCGGGTCGCCCAGCCGCATCTGCAGCGTGTACTTCGTCGCCACGACGTAGCGCTCGCGATCCGAGGCGATGAACTCGCCGAGCAGCTTCTCGCTCGTTCCCTCGGTGTACCGGTTCGCCGTGTCGAAGAAATTGCCCCCTGCCTCGACGAAGGCGTCGAACATCCTCTTCGACTCGTCCTTCGATGCACCCCAGCCCCACTCTTCACCAAACGTCATCGTGCCGAGCGCGAGCTCGGAGACCCGCACGCCGCTGCGTCCCAGTAGTTTGTATCGCATAAGGCGGCAGTTTACGGCAGGTCAGAGGTTGAACGTCAAAGAAGGCGAAAGGCGAGAGGCGACGGGGTCCGCCTCTTCCAAATTCTCGCCCTCTTGGACATGATGGCGCCGGAATGGGAGATGCACGGAAACAAGGTGCGGCGACGCCTGTCGTCATCGACGGGATGAACGTCTTCGTCGACCCGCGCTTCGAGCCGGTCGATCTCGAAGCCGGGGTGCGGTTCGTGCTCGATCCGGCGAACGCGGTCGAAACGGTCCACTGGGCGCGCAACTATCTTTACCGCACGGTGCTGGAGACGAAATCGGGTCCGGTCGACGTGGTCGTCAAGCAGTTCCGCAACCGCGGGTGGCGCGACCGGCTGCGACGGCGCTTCGACGTCACGAAGGCCGAGAAGGCGTGGCGGATGGCGCACGAGTTCGAGGCAGCCGGAGTCGCGACGGCGCGGCCCGTGATCCTCGCCGTGACGATCGACCCGAAAGGCCCCTCGTACTTCGTCTGCGAGCACCTTCGCGACCGGCTGGAGTTTCGCTATCTCGTGCGTGCGATGAACGCGGGCTCGGAGGCGAGTGACTTCCCGAACGTCGATATCGCGTCCGCGCTCGAGGCGGTCGGGACGCTCGCTGCGCGGATGCACGCCGCGAATCTCTTCCATCGCGACTTCTCCGTCGGCAACGTCTTCCTGCGCGTTCCCCCCGACGGCAAGGTCACGCCCGACGACGTCGCCGTGATCGATCTGAATCGCGCGAGAAAGCGCGAGCGGATCGGGCTCGTCGACCGGCTTCGCGACCTTTCGCGGCTAAACATCCTGCGCGACGGGGACCACGAGCGTTTTCTCCGCGCCTACTGGGGCCCGAACGCGACATCCGCGCAGCTCTCGCTCGGGCGCCTTGCGCAGAATTCGTTCCGCGCCAAGACCTCGCTCAAGGCGGGCACCCGGAAGATCTCGACCGGGCCGCTCGCCGCGTCGCGCCCTTACGGGCTGCACGCGCACATCCCGCTCCCGCAGAGTGGGGTTGGGGCGAAAGACCGCGTGGTCTGGGATCACCTCTCGGACCAGCCCTACCAGCACGCGGGGCGATTCGCGAAGACCTTCGCGCGGATCACGGACGCGCCGGGCCACGTGCGCGGGCTCGTCCGCTGCGGCATCGTCGCGCCGCGCGTCTACGCCCGCTACCGCGAACTGCGCGCGGCGCTCTGGCGCGAGCCGGTTCAGGTCGACGGCTTCGGCATCAGCGTGAGCCCTTCGCCCGAATGCCCCGAAGCGCTGCTTCGCGCGTTCGACGGACTCGGCGTGAGGAACGTCCTGATGCGGCTGAACCCGTGGCAGGAGTCGCACGACGCGGAGGCCGCGCTCGCCGAGGCATTGCACGCGCGCGGATGCGACCTCACCTTCGCGCTGCCGCAGAACCGCGATCTCGTTCGCGATCCCGTGCGCTGGCGCGACGCGATCGCGCGGTTAGGCGCCCGGTTTTCGCCATGGGGGACGCGTTTCCAGGTCGGGCAGGCGGTGAACAGGAGCAAGTGGGGGGTCTGGAGCGAAGGCGAGTGGGTCACGCTCGTGCGCGGCGCGGCCGAGGCGCTCGAGCCCTTCGGGGCGAGTCTGATCGGACCGGCGGTGATCGACTTCGAGATGCACGCGAGCGCGACGCTGCTGAATCGCCCGGGGCTCGACGTCCGGTTCGACGCGCTTGCGAGCCTGCTCTACGTCGACCGTCGCGGCGCACCCGAGAACACGCAGGCGGGCTTCGACTCGCTCGGCAAGGCGATGCTCGCGCGCGCGGTCGCGGAGACGGCGATCTGGTGCGGGCCGCACTCGTGGATCACCGAAGTGAACTGGCCGCTCTGGGAAGGGCCTCACTCGCCGGCCGGGCCGAAGGTGTCGGTCGACGAGGACCGCCAGGCCGACTACCTCGTGCGCTTCTATCTCTGGACGCTCGCGAGCGGCATGGCGGAACGCGTCTACTGGTGGCAGCTCGTCGCGCGAGGCTACGGTTTGATGTGGCTCCCCGCGGGAGGCGAGCTTGCGCCGCGCAAGTCGTACGCGGCGTTCGCGACGATGACCCGCCAGCTCGCGGGCTGGAAGTGCGCGGGTCCGATCGCGACCGGCGTCGCCGGCGCGCACGCCTTCCGGTTCGTCGATGCCGGCGGTGCGGAGCGGATCGCCGCGTGGGCGACGAGCGGAGCGCCGGAGATCGCGATGCCGGCCGACGTCGTGCGCATCGTCGAACGGGACGGAAGCGAGACGAAGCCGGCGGATCCGCGACGAGTCACGTTAGGCGGATCGGTGCGGTATCTCGATCTTGGGCGGCGGTAGGGTCATTGCCGTTTTATTCTTCATTCTCCATTCCTCATTCGACATTCTTCATTTCGGTTTCTGTGCCCGAGCAGGAACCGAAATGAGGAATGTCGAATGCAGAATGAGGAATGAAGAAGTGATCCGGGATTCCGGGTCCTGCACGTGACCCGGGTGCATCCCGAAGGGATGCCAGAAGGCAGCCGCGGGTCATCGAAGGCGAACCCCGGAAGGCGTCAGCGGATCGAATTCGCACCCTGAAGGGGTGCCAGCTCGCCACGCCGCTTCCACGAGCTGGCACCCCTTCGGGGTGCGACGAATCCTGGTGCTCTCCACCCCGGGCCGCCTGCGGCGACCCGGGGCTACCTTCTGACACGCCTCCTGCGTGCAGCCGGACCAGTACCTGACCAATTGCCCCTCAATCCCGCGGCCCCATGCAATCGCCCGCACTCGCCGATCGTTCCTCCCGCAATCCCTGTGTCACAATCACGCCGTTCCCCGACAACCGAAGGAGGTCTCCATGATCGTCGTCCGTAACGTGTTTCATTGCCATCCCGGCCAGGCGAAGCATCTCGTCGCGAAGCTCAAGGCGGCGACCGCAGCGATGCTCGCTGCGAAGACCGTGTCGGGCGCCCGCGTGCTGAGCGACTCCTGCGCGACGTTCTGGACCGTCGTGCTCGAGACCGAGTCGGCCTCGCTCGAGGCGTTCGAGCAGTCGTTCCAGAAGTACGGCAGCGACCCCTCCATTCAGGGCGCGATGGCGGGCTACATGGATCACGTCACTGGCGGGCACCGGGAGATCTGGAAGGTGGAGTAGGAACGCGAAACGCGGAACGCTGAACGCGAAACGCTGAAGTAGCGGAGCCGGGAAGGCCGGGCGCGTTCGCGGGGGCGTGTGGCGTTCTTCAATCCCTCATTCCGAATTCCACATTCGACATTCTTCATTTCGGTTTCTGTGCCATCACGAAAACCGCAATGTCGAATGAAGAACGAGGAATGAAGAATTGAGAAGCTTGGGGGAACCTACTCGCCTTCCGCGACTTCGCTGGGCGTGAGGTACGACCCCGGGAACGTGTGCAGCGAGTGCTCGTCGACCGGCTCGAGCTTTGCGGCGCAGACCTTGTACTCTCCGGTGCCCGTCACCGCGTCGCCCGCGTCGGTCGTGAGTTCGTTCGTCCGCGCGGCGGGGAAGTGGAACGGCATCCAGATCGTGTTGCGCTTGACCTGCTTCGAGTGCATCGCCCGGCAGCGCACGCGCCCGCGCCGCGTGACGACGTCGACGATCTGCCCGTCCTCGATGCCGAGGTCTCGAGCGGTTCTCGGATGCACCTCGACGAACGCTTCGGGCTGCTTCTTCGAGAGCCCTTCGGAGCGGCGCGTTTGCGTAGCGGCGTTGTAGTGGTAGAGCGTGCGCCCGGTCGAGAGGATGAGCGGGTACTCGACGTCGGCCTCTTCGAACGGAGCGCGGTACTCCACCGGCATGAACAGCCCCTTGCCGCGGAGCACGCCGCCCTTGTGAAGATACTGCGTGCCCGGGTCCTCGGGGCCCAGGACGGGCCACTGCAGCCCGCCCTCGCGATCGATGCGCTCGTGCGAGATGCCGGCGAACTTCGGCGCCAGCGCCGCCATCTCCGCATAGACCTCGCCCGGCCCCGCGTAGTCGGGTTGCTTCATCCCGGCGCGGCGCATGACGTCGACGAGGATCTCCCAGTCGGCGCGCGCGCCGCCCGGCGGCTCGACCGCTTTGCGCACGCGCTGCACCCGCCGGTCGGAGTTCGTGAAGACGCCGTCCTTCTCCGCGAAGCAGGCTGCGGGAAGGATGACGTCGGCGAATCGGCAGCTCTCGTTGAAGAAGATGTCCTGGACGACGACGAAGTCGAGCTCGTTCATGGCCGACTCGACTTTGCAGACGTTAGGCTCGGAGATGACGATGTCCTCGCCCATGATGTAGAGGGCGCGGATCTCCCCGCGCTGCATCGACTTCATCATCTCGTTGAGGTTGAGCCCCTTCTTCTCGTTTTGCGCGACGCCCCAGGCCTCGGCGAACTTCGCGCGCACCTCGGGATCGGCCGCGCGCTGGTAGCCGGGGTAGAAGACCGGCGTCGCTCCCGCGTCGTTCGCCCCCTGCACGTTGTTCTGCCCGCGCAGCGGGTTCATGCCCGCGGAGGCGATCCCGAGATGCCCGGTCATCAGCACCAGATTCGAGAGGGCGTAGACGTTGTCGGTTCCGGTCGTGTGCTCGGTGATGCCTAACGTGTAGTAGATGCCGGCGTGCTTCGTCGTCGCGTAGGCGCGCGCGACCTCGCGGATGGTCCTGGCAGGCACTCCCGTGAACAGCTCCGCTTCTTCCGGCGTGTACCTGAGCACCGCCTCGCGGACCTTCTCGAAATCCTCGGTGTTCGCCTCGATGTACTCGCGGTTCTCCAGTCCCTCGGTGACGATGACGTGCGCCATCGCGTTGAGCAGCCAGACGTCGGAGCCGGGTTTGATCTGCAAGTGCCAGTCGGCGATCTCGGTGAGCCAGATCTTCCGTGGGTCGGCGACCGCGAGGCGCGCCCCTCGCTGGACGGCGCGTTTCATTTCCATCGCGATGATCGGGTGCGCCTCAGTCGTGTTCGAGCCGATGACGAAGAGGAAGTCGGCGTCCCGGATCTCCGGGATCGAATTCGTCATCGCGCCTGCTCCGTACGTAGTCACCAGACCGGCGACTGTCGGAGCGTGTCACGTTGCGGCGCACTGGTGGATGTTCTGCGTTCCGAACCCAGCGCGCGCGAGCTTCTGAAGAAGGTAGTTCTCTTCGCCGGTGCAGCGGCTCGAGCTGATGAAGGCGAGCGAGTCGACCCCGTGCGTTTCTTTCACGCCCTGGAGGCCGCGGACGGCGCGCTCGAGCGCCTCGTCCCACGACGCCTCGCGGAGCCTTCCGTCCGTCTCGCGCACCAGCGGTACGGTGAGGCGGTCGGGGTGATGCACGAAGTCGTTCGCGAAGCGTCCCTTGACGCAAAGGTTGCCGTCGTTGACGGTCGTCCCCGGCGGCGGGCTCGTCACCTTCACGATGCGGTTCGCGTTGCGGTCGACGTTGATGTCGATCTGACAGCCGACACCGCAGAAGTTGCAGGTCGAGCGGACCTTCTCGAGCTCGCGCTCCGGCTTGCCGTAGAAGAGCGCAGGCTTCTCGGTCATCGCGCCGGTGGGGCACACCGCGATGCAGCCGCCGCACATCTCGCAGGTCGTGTGGTCGAGCGAGCGGAGGTCGGCCGTCGCGATCGTCGTGCGGCCGCCGCGGTTCGCGAGCGTGATCGCGCTGACCCCTTCGACCTCGTCGCAGTAACGGACGCAGGCGGCGCAGACGATGCAGCGGTCTGCGCGGAACGCGATGAACGGGTTTTCGTCGTCCGGCCGCCCCTCGCGTGGAGAGCCGACATGCTGCCATTCGCCCTCGGCGACGCCGTATTTCTCCGTGTACTCGTGCAACCTCGAGATCGAAACGTCCTCGGCCTCGTCGCGGTCGGCGACCGTGTCGGCGAGATGAAGCGAGATGATGAACTGGCGGTTGCGGTCGACCCGGGTGGTGTTCGTGCGGACGACCATGCCGGGCGCGGTGCGGAAGGCGCACGCGGGCTGCATGAGGCGCGAGCCCTCGACCTCGACGAGGCAGATGCGGCAGGCGCCGGCGGGCTCGAGGCGGTCGTCGTGGCAGAGCGTCGGGATCTCGATGCCTAACCGACGCGCAGCGTGGAGTACCGTCTCGCCTTCGCGATACTCGGTCTCGCTGCCGTCGATCACCACGAACTTCGAGTCGGACATCACGTCAGTTTACTTCATCGGAACTGCGCCGCCCGCGGGCCAGTCGGTGTCGCCGATCCGCTCGAGGTTCAATTCCATGAACCGGATCGGTTCCTTGCCCGGCATGATCCGGTCTCCGACCTCGTGCCACTTTCCGTCCTTGACCGTCGCCGTGTGGCGAATCGTCATCGGCCCGGCCGGAATCTCCCAGGAAACGCCGTCGGCCAGCGGGGTGAGGACGTAATCGCCGTGGCGGCCCATCGCGTACGTGCGCATCGTGTAGACCTTCGTTGCGGGATCGTACGAAATCGTCGCGAACGCGTTGAAGGCGACCTTCCCGTCGGCGTCGTAGCCACGTCCTTCTACCACCTTCACCGCGCCGTCGAGAAAGGCCCCGACGCGCTCGGTCTGCGTGATCGAGTGCTTCTCACCGTTCGGAAGCATGGTCCACGCGCTCCCGCGCCAGGTGCCGTCCAGGAACGAAAGCACTTTCATCGCCTCGCGCTGCGCGGTCATCAGCGCAACGGGGTCGTACGGCTTTGCCTGGGCCGATGCGTTGACGGCGGCGAGGGATACGATCAGGAGCGCAAGAGTGGCTGCAAAGCGATGACGAAGCATCCCGGAGATCCCCCAGATTTCGGTGTTTCGCGAATGTTCTCACAGGCGCGCGGTGGGAGGCCATCCGGCTGAAATTGGTGTGTCGTTCGAACAGGCTTGCCCCGGCGACGGCGCAGGCGTTGTCAGATGCGGGTCACCCGACTTCGAACGCCTCAAGCAGGGAACGAGTCCCTCGCGCGCAGGACCCATGCCTGCGGGTGATGGGTGAAGCCGATCCTCGGGTAGTAGTCGACGGCGGCGGGGGCGGCGAGGAGGATGATGGTCGAATCGGGTCCCATCGCCGCGCGCGTGCGGGAGATCAACGCGACGCCGATGCCCAGGCGCTGGTAGTCGGCGTGCACGGCAAGGTCGCTGAGGTAGGCGACGTAGGCGAAATCGGTGAGCGATCTCGCGATGCCGACGAGCCGCTCGCCGTGCCAGGCCGAAACGGTGAGATTTCCGTGCGCGAGCATCGCCGCCATCGTCCTGCGGTTGTCGATCGGCCGGCGCTCGCCGAGCGTCGAGGCACGGTAGAGCTCGATGAAGGCGTCGAGATCGATGTCGTTTCCAAGGCGGTAGGTGATGTCGGGCGTCGATGCATCCATTGCGAGCCTCACAGGCAGCTGTCGCTGGCGACGTTTGCTTGGAGCGTTCCCTCGCCCGTCGCGCAGTCGAGCTTGAGGGAGATGCGGTACTCGTCGACGTCGTTGACGGTGAGGCCGGTGCGCTCGATCTTGAACTGGAAGGTGCGGCACTCGGAACGGCGGAAGACGACGGTGCGGTCGTTTGGCTCCTTCATCGAGAACGCGCGCACGGCGGGTCCGTGAAGCGCGTCGATGACGAAACGGAGGATCATGCCGGCCTGCTCGTCGATGAAGTCGCCTCCCAGGAACAACTCGTTGTCGCCCGCTGTGCAGCGGCCCGGAGAGAAGGTGACGTCGCCCGCCTTTCGCGAAGCGAGCGTCACGGAGCCAAGCGCCGGCTCGTCGGGCGAGCGCTCGCCCTGGTCATACGCGAGCTGGGCCGAGGAACCACACGCGGCGAGTGGAAGCGAGAGCAATGCCATGGCCACGAGGAGCGTCTTCGATCGTGTTCGCATGTGAGAATTGTGCCACGGAGGCGATGAGGCGAGAGGCGAGAGGCGATGAGCAGGCCACAGGCCACGGCTGGGGGGGACATAACCGCGAGGGTCGTTGACTCATTCGGCGGCCTTCTCCGCCGTCGTGAGGTGAAGAGGGCCGCCTGCTTGTCGCCTCTCGCCTGTCGCCTTCCGCCTTGGCTTCACCCGATTCCGAACTCCTCCGGGAACCAGGTCATCGCGCTTTTCACGGGAAGTGATGCGGCGAGGCCAAGGCCGCAGATGCTCGCCTCAGACATGCCCCAGGAAACCTCTGGGATGATCGCGAGCGTCTTCGGGTCGCGTCCCGAGGCGAGGTAACGCTCGAGCGTCTGGCGGATGATCTGCGTGCCGATGCGGCACGGGGAGCACTGGCCGCACGACTCCTGCTCGAAGAAGACGGCCTGTGCGAGCGAGGCCTCGACCATGTCGACGCTCTCGTTGAGGACGACGACGCCGGCGGAGCCGAGCATCGAGCCCTCGACCGCGAGCGAGCGGAAGTCCATCGCGACGTCGAGCTTCGAGGCGGGCAGGAAGCCGCTCGACGCGCCGCCGGGCGAGAACGCCTTGACGGTGCCGACGGCGCCGCCCGCGAGCTCGAGCAGCTCGCGCATCGATACGCCTAACGGAGCCTCGTAGACTCCGGGCCGCGTGACGTGGCCCGACATGCAGTAGAGCTTCGAGCCGGGAGCGGTGCGACCGAGGCCGCGGAACCAGGCGCCGCCGTTACGGAGAATCGCAGGCACGCAGGCGATCGTCTCGACGTTCTGGATCAGTGTCGGCTTACCGCGGAAGCCCGATTCGACCGGGAAGGGCGGCTTCATCCGCGGCATGCCGCGACGTCCCTCGAGAGCCTCGAGCAGCGCGGTCTCCTCACCGCAGATATACGCGCCGTGCCCGTCGACGAAGTGCCAGCGCAGGCGGTCGTCGAGATCGCCGCGCTGCTTTGCCTCCTCGACCGCGCCGACGAGCGCAGCCTTCGCCGCGCCGAACTCGCCGCGGACGTAGATGTAAATCTCGAGCGCCTCGAGCGCGAACGCGGCGATCGCGAGCCCCTCGATGACGAGGTGCGGGCGCCGGAGCATCACTTCCCGGTCCTTGAACGTCCCCGGCTCGCCTTCGTCGGCGTTGAGGACGATGTAGCGTTCTTTCACGGCCTGCGCGCGGACGCCTTTCCACTTCACGGCCGCGGGAAATCCTGCGCCGCCGCGTCCCTGGATGCCCGAGCCTTCGATTTCCGCGACCACCCAGTCGGCGCCTTTGTCGCGCGCGAGCGCGAGCGCGTCGTAAGGCTGCGTGTCTTCGGCCGCGAGATCGATCGCGTGCTTGTCGCTCGACGGCGAGAGCGCGGGAGAGAGTGTTTCGGGTCGCCCACGCCGGTCCCACGTCGCCGGCGCCGCGTCACATCGCCCGACGCACGATACGAACCGCGCCTTCTCGCCGCGCGCCTGGAGCTCGTCCATCACGGAGTTGCATCCCGCGATGCGGCAGCTCAGCCCGTCACAGACGAAGACGTCCGTCGTCGTGTCCGCCAGCAGGTGGTAGAACGTCGCGACGCCGTAGACATCGGCCTCAGGGACCTTCGAATCGAGGTGGACCCTGCCGACGGCGCCCGGACGCAACCCGCCCGCGTCGTGCAGCAGGTCGAGAATGCTCTCGCGTCGCGCGCCTTTTGGTTCCATGAGGGCGAAATCGTAGCATGGGGAGCGTAGGCGAGGAGGCGAGAGGCGAGGAGGCGATGAGCGGGCAGCGGATCGTGCAGCTTTCC
>JAMPYE010000012.1 GCA_023700825.1 Thermoanaerobaculia bacterium
GCGACACGGCGGGGGCATGCGCCGCTTCGCGCCGCGCGCAGGCAAGAGTGCCTGCGCCACATAGCCGCCTGGCCCGCCTCTCGCCTGCTATGACCTTTGACCTCTGACCTTTGACCTGCCTTTTCACGGCTCGTCCACGGTTCCCTTCTTCGTGAACGGGTTGCAGCGAATGATCCGCCACGCGGTCTTTGCGCTGCCGACGACGAATCCGTGCTTCTCGATGGCGCGTTCCCCGTAACGGGAGCAGGAGAGCTTGAACCGGCATTGCACGCCCACGAACGGCGAGATCCAGCGCTGGTAGCCATGGATGGCCGTCACCGCGGCGCGGACCGACCAGTCGCGCGAAGGGGGCGAGAAGAGATCGTGGACGACGAGCGGCGCGAAGAGGATCGCGATCGCGAGCACGACGGCGCGCCGGTCGCGCCGCGCGTCACTCGAGAGGTTTTCGGGCGCTGGGACAGAATTCATTGATCAGACAATCTCCGCACTTCGGCGCCCTCGCGAGGCAGACCTCCCGGCCGTGGAGGATCATCCGGTGGGCGAACTTCGTCCACTCCTTCTCCGGGATCAGCTTCATGAGGTCCTGCTCGATCTTCGGCGGATCGTCGTGGCGCGTGAGCCCCAGCCGTTGCGACAGGCGCGCGACGTGGGTGTCGACGACGACGCCCGAGGCGATGCCGAAAGCGTTCGCGAGCACGACGTTCGCGGTCTTGCGCCCGACGCCGGGAAGCGCGGTGAGCTCGTCCATCGTCGCCGGCACCTCGCCGCCGTGACGCTCGAGCAGCGCGGCCGAGGCTCCCTGGATCATCTTCGCCTTGTTGCGGAAGTAGCCCGTCGAGCGGATCAGCTTCTCGACTTCGGCCGGCTTCGCCGCGGCGAGCTCGCGCGGGCCCGGATACGTGCGATAGAGCCCCTTCGCGACCTCATTGACCTTCGCGTCGGTCGACTGCGCCGAGAGGATCGTCGAGACGAGCAGCTGGAACGGGCTCTTGAAATCGAGAGCGCACTTCGCTCGCGGATAGACTCGCCGGAGCTTGTGGACGATCTCCAGGGCACGTTCCTGCTTCACGGACATCGGCGGATGATACAGCGGGGGCGGACGCCGGGCCCTGTTTTTGGCGCGTCACCGCACATCAGGCCGACTGCCGTCCGGATCAGTCGAGCGTGAAGAGCAGGTACTTCGAATCGGAGTAGTCGAGCTTCGCGTGGGCCCGGAGGCAGGCTTTCAAGACCCCGTCCACGCCCGGCGGAACGACGAGCATGTACTCCTTCTCGAGTATCGACCCGGACTTCCTCGACTTGTCCTCGATGACGTAATTCTCCCGGTGAACCAGGATGTGCGTCACGCCGAGCGTACGCATCGCGTCGCGAAGCTGGTCCGCATCCTGTGATCGCCCGAGCCACGCTGCGACGCGCGGGCCGTCGAGATTGCCGGCCCAGTGCGCCCGCCGGGCGAGGTGATACGTCCTCGACTCTCCGAGCAGCAGGACGACGCTCTCCTCCGGCGTGCGACTCTCGATCCATCGGTAAACCGGAGCGTAGTTGCGCATCCGATCCAGGTACGCGCGCTCGCTCTCCCGGCCCGTGAGCACGTCCAGCGGTTCATAGGAGCTCAGCACGAAGGCACCGAGGGCGAGCTGCCCCGCCATTGCGAGCGCGACGCCCGCGGCGAGAAAGAGGCGCTTCGTCCGATCCGCGAGCGCGTACGCATCGAATGCGACGACCGCACCGAGCACCGCAAGCGGCGCGAGCCCGAGGAGGATCAGACGGGAGGTCGGTGCGATCAGCACGAGCACCGTCGACTGGACCACGCCGAACGCGAAGAGCTCCCACTGACGCGGCCGGAGGCGGAGAAGAGCGAGTGGCGAGGCAAGCACCGCGACGGGAAGCAGGATGCCGAGCGCGTCGTCGATGATCTTCGCGTGGAAGATGTCCCAGCCCATCAGCAACTCGTACAGTCCTCCGTGCTCGGAACGGAAGTTCGTAACCGCGGGACTGCCCGGCAGGCCGAAAGGCGCCAGCGGCGAGCCGGTCCAGACGACGTTGCGGACGTAGAAGAACCCGCCGAAGAGAAGCAGCACGCCGGCGGCCGCCATGACGATTCGAACCGCGTTGCCGCCGCGCCTGCGCAGCAGCATCAGCAGTGCGAATGGAAGAAAGACCGCGGTCCAGACGCCCGCCGTGTATTTCGTCGCGATGGCGCCGGCGAGCGCCAGCGTCGCGATGGCAGCGTCCGCCGGAGCGTCGCCGCCGTGCACGAATCGCCACCATCGATGCCACGAGAGCAGCAGGAGCCCGAGCATCGCCCACTCGGCCCACGCCCAGCCGGCGATGAGCATGAGCGCGGGAGTCCAGGCGAACGTCGCAGCAACCCACGAGCCGGCGCCCTCCTTCAATTCGTTGCCGAGACGCCACGCGACCCGCAGCGTGAGGAGGAAGATGCCGAGGTGCAACATCCTCGCGGCCGCCCCGCCGCCGATTGCCATCGCGGCGAAGTCGGCCATGTAGATCGCGTTCGGAAAGTACGAATTCGAGTTGAGCGGCAACTCGACCATCGCTCCCCACTGCAGATAGGCGTGCGGCACCGCGAGCTTGTAGATCATCTCGTCGGGCGACGACACCGGGGTCAACGCCTCGACGAGCGCGAACGCCACCGGGATCGCGAGCACGATCGTCCCGCGCCGCGGGAGGCCAGCCGCTGACGGAACGCCGGCACGCAGCAGGCGCGCGGCAGCCGGGATTGCAAGAGCGCAGGCCGCGAGGGGAACGAGCAGCTCGATTCGAGCTCCGCTCCACGCGATCGCTGCCGTGAGCGTTCCGAAAACCGGAATCCCGACGAAGAGTGCCTCGAGCCCGTCGGGCCTCTCGCCCGACGGCGCCGCCCCGCAGGCCCACGCATAGGTGCGGCGGGAGACGGCGAACGCCAGCAGGCCGCAGGTCGCCGACGCGGCGAGCACGATCATCGCCGCGCCTGCGCTCGCGAGGTGCTTCGCCATCAGCTCGAGCGGGAGCGGGAACCGAGTGAAGAACACGGCCCCCACCACGACGCCGAGCACCAGGAGAACGGCTACGTCGCGCGGCCGCGAGCCCGGAGTGTCGTTGTCCGTCACGCCGCCAATGATAAGCCGACCTGTCTGCTGTCTCCTCCCCGCATCTTTGATATAACCGGCCCCGCAGGAGAGCTACGACCATGACCACCACCATCGAGCCGAAATCACGCGTCATCAGGGCCCCGCGAGGCACGTCCATCAGCTGCAAGGGCTGGGCGCAGGAAGCAGCGATGCGGATGCTGATGAACAACCTCGACCCGGAAGTGGCCGAGCGCCCCGAGGATCTCGTCGTCTACGGCGGCTCCGGAAAAGCGGCGCGCAACTGGGAGTGCTACGACGCGATCGTCGCGACGCTCAAGCGACTCGAGAAAGACGAGACGCTGCTCGTGCAGTCGGGCAAACCGGTCGGCGTCTTCCGGACGCACGAGAACGCGCCGCGCGTGCTCATCGCGAATTCGAATCTGGTTCCGCACTGGGGCACGTGGGACGAGTTCCGTCGCCTCGAGGCGCTGGGGCTCACGATGTACGGCCAGATGACGGCCGGCTCCTGGATCTACATCGGCACGCAGGGAATCCTGCAGGGCACTTATGAGTGCTTTGCCGCGATCGCGACGAAGCACTTCGGCGACACGATGAAGGGAAGGCTCGTGGTGACCGCGGGTCTCGGTGGAATGGGTGGCGCGCAGCCGCTGGCCGCGACGATGAACGAGGCGACCTGCCTCGTCGCCGAGGTGGACCGCACGCGCATCGACCGCAGGATCGAGAAGCGGTACCTCGACGAGTTCGCGCCGTCGCTCGACGCCGGCATCGCGCGCGCCCTCGAGGCGAAGGCGAAGGGCGAGGGGATCTCGATCGGCGTCGAATGCAACGCCGTGGACCTGCTCGAGGCGCTCATCGCGCGCAACATCGTTCCCGACGCGCTGACGGATCAGACCTCCGCGCACGACGAGCTCAACGGCTACGTGCCCGTCGGGCTTACGTTCGCGCAGGCTCTCGAGCTGCGCAAGTCGGATTCGAAGGAGTACATCCGCCGCTCGTACGAGACGATGGCGGCGCACATGCGCGCGATGATCAAGCTGCAGTCGATGGGCGCGATCACGTTCGACTACGGCAACAACCTGCGCGGGCAGGCGATCAAGGCGGGCGTCGACAACGCGTTCGACGTGCTCGGTTTCGTTCCGCTCTACATTCGCCCGCTCTTCTGCGAAGGGCGCGGCCCGTTCCGCTGGGCGGCGCTCTCGGGCGACCCCGAAGACATCCGGGTGACCGACGAGGCGATCCTCGAGCTCTTCCCGGGCGACAAGCCGCTCGCGCGCTGGATCCGGATGGCGCAGAAGCGGGTCGAGTTCCAGGGGCTGCCGTCGCGCATCTGCTGGCTCGGCTACGGCGAGCGGCATCGCGCCGGCCTCAAGTTCAACGAGCTCGTCGCGACCGGAAAGGTGAAGGCGCCGATCGTGATCGGCCGCGACCATCTCGACTCGGGCTCGGTCGCTTCGCCGAACCGCGAGACCGAAGGAATGAAGGACGGCTCCGACGCGATCGCCGACTGGCCGATCCTCAACGCGCTGCTGAACACCGCGTCGGGCGCGACGTGGGTCTCGGTCCATCACGGTGGCGGTGTCGGGATCGGCTACTCGCTGCACGCCGGCATGGTGGTGGTGGCCGACGGCACGGCCGAAGCGGCCGCGCGGCTCGAGCGCGTGCTGACGACGGATCCCGGCACGGGCGTGATGCGTCACGCCGATGCGGGCTACGAGATTGCGATCGACGTCGCGCGGAATCGCGGCGTCGACATTCCGATGCGGCCAAAGAAGTGACGAGAAGTCCGGGCGCAACCGGCCCCGACAGGCTGTAGAATTGGCGCACCCCCGAGGAGAATCGAAGAGCGATGTCAGGGAACCAGCGCGAGCAGTCCGTGGACAAGGGTTTCTGGAAGGGCGGCCCCTCGATGAAGGAGTCGGCCGGCCAGAGCAGTGGATACCCCGGTGCGCGCAGGCCGCAGCGCGTCGGTTTCCGGATCGATCTCGATCGTCCGATGCCGAAGAAGCCCTCCGGCGAGAAGGACCAGGCGCGCTGACGCGCGCCGACGAATCCGGCCGATGACGATGCCCGCGAATCCGACTGCCATCCTTCCCGCGATTGCGGCGGGCGATACGGTCGCGGTCGCGGAGCTCTACGACCGTCACGGCTCGACGCTTTACGCCCTTCTACTCAAGATTCTCGGCGACCGCCCGGACGCGCAGGAGGTCCTCCAGGAGACGTTCCTGACCGCCTGGCGCCGGGCAGGCGATTTCGACCCGGGCCGCGGATCGGAGATCGCGTGGCTCGTCTCGATCGCGCGCAATCGGGCGATCGACCGCCTCCGCTCCCGCAATCTGCGCTCCGTGCGCGAGGAAGAAGCGGGACGGGAAATCCCGATGGCCGGGCCATCCGTAGTAAGCAGTGGAGACGCCGAGCGGGGCGCGATGCTCGGCCAGCTCCGCACGCGGATGCGCTCCGCGCTCGCGGAGCTGCCCGAAGCGCAGAAGTCGGTACTCGAGCTCGCATACTTTCAGGGACTCTCCCAGACGGAGATCGCCGAGAAGCTCGGCGAGCCGTTGGGCACGATCAAGACGAGAACGCAACTCGCGATGAAGAAGCTGAGGGAGAAGCTCAAGGACCTCGGCTGGTTCGACGATGCACGAAGAATTTAACGATCTGGCGGCCCTCGAGGCGATTGGCGGCGCGACGCAAGACGAAGCGCGGCGCCTCGAGGAGCACTGCGCCGACTGCGACGCCTGCGACGACGCGCTGGCCGAGTACCGCGACACCGCGGCGGGGCTCGCCATCGCGCTCGACCCGGCGCAGCCTCGCCGGGACGCGCGCAACACGCTCCTGCGGCAGATCGAGACCGACGCGGTAGCCGACAGCATCGTCGCGGAGGTTTCCGAGAACGCCGAGGCCGCGTCACGCCGGAGGATTCCGTCGTGGTGGTTCGCCGCCGCGGCGCTCTTCTTCCTCGCACTCTTCGGATGGAGCGAGCTGAGGCTCCGCGCCCTCCGCGAGGAAATCCACCTGCTGCAGCATGAGAAAGACGAGATCGCCGCGCTGAACATGCGGCTTTCGGGCGAGATGCAGGCGGTGCAGGAGCGGCTCGACACGGTTCGCTCCGCGAGCCAGGTCTTCCGCCTCGCCGGCTCGGCCGACACCTCCAGGGCCAGCGCGAACGTCTTCATGGACGGCAGCCAGCGCCGAGCGGTCGTCATCTTCACGAACCTCGAGAAGAACGACGCCGCGCACAGTTACCAGCTCTGGATCATCCGTGGCGACTCGCAGCCGCCGATGAGCGCCGGAGTCTTCGACGCCGACGACGCGGGTCGCGCCGAGCTGCAGGTCAAGGACATGCCGGTCGACGTCCCCATCGCCGGCCTCGCCGTGACCCTGGAGCCCCGCGGCGGCCTCTCCTCGCCGAGCGGGACGATCCTGATGCAGGGGAAGGCGTGATGAGGCAGGCGACAGGCGAGAGGCGAGAGGCGATAAGCAACCTCAAGCCACCTCAAGCAAGCCCTGTAGAAGCAAATCCACACAATTTAAGATTGCCGCAAACGCGGCTTTCGTAGTCTCTCTGCAACTTGCGGGGTTCGATGCGGCGCTTCGCGCCGCCGCGAAAGCTCCGTCCCGCTCCGCGGGACACTCCACACGCGCCTGCTTATCGCCTCTCGCCTTTCGCCTCTCGCCTCTAGACCGCCACGATGTTGTAGCCGCAGTCGACGAACATGACTTCGCCGGTGATGCCGGACGCCATCGGGGAGACGAGGAAGAGGGCGGCGTCACCGACCTCGCGAAGCTCGACGTTTCGGTGGAGCGGCGAGAGTTTCTCGTGGTGGCGCATCATCGTCGTAAACCCGCGGATGCCGCGTGCGGCGAGCGTGTTCACCGGGCCCGCGGAGATCGCGTTCACGCGGATGTTCTTCGCGCCGAGCTCCGCGGCGAGGTAGCGGACGCCCGCCTCGAGCGATGCCTTGGCGAGCCCCATCAGGTTGTAGCCCGGGATCACCTTGGTCGAGCCGTAGTAGGTGAGCGCGAGAATCGAGCCCCCTCCGTTCTTCTCGAACACCGGCGTCGCCTCGCGCGCCATCGCGACGAGCGAGTAGGACGAGATGTCGTGCGCGAGCTTGAATCCCTCGCGCGAGGTCGTCTCCGAGAACGGCCCCTCGAGCTCGTGCTTCGGTGCGAAGGCCACCGAGTGAACGAACGTGTCGAGCCGGCCGAACTCCCGGTCGACGGTCCGGAACACCGCGGCGATCTCCGAATCGATCGTCACGTCGCACGGCAGAATGAGCGATCCCGGCAACGTCGTCGCGAGCTCGGTAACCCCTTCTTTCAGCCTTTCTCCCTGGTAGGTGAAGGCCAGACGCATTCCTTCACGGGAGAGCGACTGCGCGATCGCCCACGCGATCGAGCGCGAGTTCGCGACACCGAAGATGACGCCTGTGCGGCCGTCGAGCATGCCCATTCGAGTCCTCCTGAAAACTGCGGGTGCCGATGATACCGAATTGAGAATTGGGAATTGAGAATTGAGAGATGACGGGTCGTTCGAGCGATCCCCGATTCGTTATACGTCGCAGTTATATGTTCGAAAAAATGAATATGACAACCATAGCCATCATCAATACCTCTCAACTCTCAATTCTGAATTCCGAGTTTCCCCAACTCGGCCTCCATCTTCCCCGTCAGCACGAGCCAGAGCATCTTGTAGTCGGCGGCCAGCGACCAGAAGGGGTGACCGAAGGTCGCGGGCTTGTTCCCCTCGACGAAGAAATGCGCGTACCACGCGAAGCCGTAACCGATCAGCGGCGCGCCGAGGAGGCACCACGGATTCACCGTTACCGCGAGCGAGACCATCGTGAGCGCCAGGATCGATCCGATCGCGTGAAGCGTCCGCGTCGCCCTCTTCGAATGGGCGCGAACGTAGAACGGCCAGAACTCCGCGAAAGTCTTCATCGATGGCTCCGGTATCGGTGGATTCTAGTGCGCCCGCGCACGGAAATCGATGATGCGGCGGGAGGCGATGAGCAGGCCATGGGATGGAAGCGACAGGCGAACGGAGCCCACAGTCGATCGACGCTCTACTTTCTTCGCCCTTCGCCTCTCGCCTCTCGCCTCAGAACGAGAATCCGATCGTGACGAACTCGAGCCACTGGCTCTCGTGCGGCTCGGCGTCGATGTTGTAGGCGAGGTCGAGGCGGATCGGACCCACGGGAGTCCGGAAGAAGACTCCGGCGCCGACGGCGTAACGAAGGTAGTCGAAATCGACGGTGCTCACGAGCCGCCAGACCTGGCCGGCATCGACGAAGCCCGCGACACCGAGCGACTCGGTCAGCGGATAGCGCAGCTCGATGTTGCCGATGAGCAGCGCATTGCCACCTTGCGGGGTGAACGCAAGCTCCGGCCTCGGGTCGTCGAAGATCGTGGCGCCGGGAGGATCGGGCTCCCCGTCGAATCCGTACTCCCCCAGGATTCCGAGCTCGTCGAGACGGAAGCCGCGGTGGGAGTTCTCACCGCCTCCGAAAAAACGCTCCGAGTAGGGAACAGGATTGATCGGGTCGTCGAGGTTGCTCCGCGGCTCGATCGCTCCCACGCGCGCCGAAACCGCAAGCGTCGCGCGGCCGATCGGCTGGTACCAGTTCCCCTGGAGGTATCCCTTGAGGAATTTCGGTTCGGCGCTGAAGACCGGGAAGGCGTATTCGACCGAGCCGAGCACGAGGAACCCGCGCTTCGGGTCGAGCACGTCGTCACGCTTGTCCCAGAAGACGGTCTGCGTCACGCTCGCGACCGTGTCTTCCTTCTCCTCCTGCCCGATGATGACGATGGCGTCGTTGCAGGCAGCTTCGTCGAGCGAGGGGTCGCAGGTGTAGTCGACGAGACGATAGTCGTAACGAAGCGAGATACGGAGATCGCGGCGCACGATCTTCGAGAGCTCGACGAACATCCCGCTCTTTTCCAGCAGCACCTTCTCGTCTTTGAGCTCGTCGTCCTGGAAAATGCTCACCTGCGTCGGCAGGTCGAAGTTGAACGTGAACGGCTCCTGGAACGTGAGCACGACCTTCTGTCTCGGTTGCGAGTAGACCGCCTCGAGCCCGAGGTATCGGCCCGTGCCGAACAGGTTCCTGTGGGAGAGCGTTCCAGAGACTCGGAAGTCCTCGTCGACGGAGTAACCGACCGAGCCCGTGAGCCTGACTGCGCGCCCCTCTTCCACCCGGATCTCGAGATCGCGATCGGGGCTCGTCCCGGCGGCCGGTTTCGGCGTGATCGAGATGCGCCCGAAGATCGCAAGTTTGCTGAGCTCCCGTTGAGCCTGGTTGAGCGTCGCGATACTGAGCGGCACACCCCTCTTCAACAGCCTGCTCGTCCTGATGCGGACGACCCGATCGTCGGTGTAGGTGTTGCCGACGACCGACACCTCCCCGACGCGGAACCGGGCGCCCTCGAAGACGCGGAAGACGAGGTCCGCCTCGCTCCGGTCCTCCGAATAGGTCGCATCCGGCTCGACTCGTGATTCGGGATATCCCGCGGCGTCATACGCGCCCTGGAGAGCGACCATGTCGAGCGCGATGTTGCGAGGATTCGTCGGATCGCCCGCCTTCGACTCCAATGGCGGAAGGCGGGACGCGTCGATCGCGTAGTTGCCTTCGATCGCGACGCTGCGGTTCGTCGTCTTCGGCCCTTCCACGATCGGGAAGATGACCTCGAGCTTCGCGTCACCGATTTCCTCGACCCTTGCCGTCTGCGTCGTCACCTCGAGGAATCCCTGTGAACGGTAGAACGCCTCGATCGCGTCGCGATCCTCTTCGAGCGTCGTCCTCGTGACTCCGACTCCGCCACCGAAGAAGACGGCGGCGATTCTCTGCAGGAGCGTCGGCGGGTTGGTCTCGATCACCTTCGCGATCCGTTCGTCCGGTACGCCGGAGTTGCCGAGGAAGCTGACCTTCTCGACGGCGAACTTCGTGCCCGGCTTCGTGATGAACTTGATCGTGAGCCTGTCCTTCGTACGCTCTTCGGCGATCTCGATCTCTGCCTGGTAGTAGCCTTTCTGCTGGTAGTACTCGAGCATCTCGTCGACGGCGCGGTCGACGTCGTCGGGCGTGTACGCGGCGCGCTTGCCGCGCGGCAGCATGCGACGGAGCGCGCGGCGGTTGTCGCCTTCGAGCTCGACCACGACGATCGGGCCGACGTCCACGGCGTAGGTCAGGTTCATCGCTCGCGTTTCCGCGGAGTAGTTTTCTTCCGCGACGCGGACCTCGGCGGCGCGATGTCCCTTCTTCACCAGGCGCTGGCGCAGCTCCTCGCCCCAGTCGCGAGCGCGCCTGCTCGAGTAGATCTCGCCCCCGCGCCTGCCGAACATCTCGAGGATGCCGGCCGCGCCGAAGGGCGCGAGCGAGCCTTCGAACCGCACGTCCCCGACCGAGGCGCGCGGCCCCATCGTGACGAAGAAGGTCACCGAGGCGCTTCGCGTATCCCGGCGGTAGTCGGTCGCGGGATCGACCACGGACTCCACGAAGCCGCGCCGGCTCAGCGAAAGCTGCATCGCGGTCGCGCTGCGATCGACGGCGCTGAGGCTGAGCACGTCGCCCACCTTGACGACCACCTGTCCCTTCACGCTGTCCTGCTCTTCTCCGAGCCCTTCGATCGTCACCGTCTCGATCCGGTAGTTGACGAACACGAGAAAGGTCACCGCAACACGACCGTCTTCGAGCCGCGTCGCGTCGACACGGATGTCGCGAAACTGGCCCGTCGCGTGGAGCGCGTGGATCGACCGGTCCACCTCCCGCGGATCGAGAGGCTTGCCTACGCTCACGAGCACGATCGGATCGAGCTTCCCGGTGTCGATCTGGGTGTCGGCGCGGAAGCCGACGCTCGCAACCTCGCTTCCATAGTACGAGGCCGCCGGCGGCGCCTGCGCCCGCGCGCTTTGCCCCGCGAAGGCGAGAGCCAGCGCGAGGAGCAGCACCGCTGTACGCACCCTCACCATTGGCCCGCGAACCTCCGCCTGAACGTCAGATCGACGGCGTTGATGATGAAGCTCGTGTCCTTCGTGCTGTCGCGCGTGAACTGCAACACGAGGTTGTCCGAGATGCGCCACTCGATGATCTCGATGTCCTCGCCCTTCTCGTCGAGCGTGTAGGTCACGATCGCCCGCAACTCGCGCGAGATCATCTTGTCGAGCGTGACCTGCGGCTTGTCGGTCGACAGTCCCTCGATTCGCACCGAGTCGGCAAAGGGGACCGCGGACGAGAGAACCCCGCCGACACTCGCATCGACGAGGGTGTTCCGCGCGTCGGTGAACGTCGAGCTCGCCGACGATCCGCCTTCCTGCGGGAGCCCGCCTCCCAGCAGCGTGAGCAGCGTGAGATCCTCGACGGGCGGATCGCTCGTGACGGTCGCCTCCAACCGGTCGAGGGTCCCCGTCAGGTTCACCGTGATGTCGTATTCGCTCTGGTAGCGCCCCTCTGCGGAAATGTCGATGTAAGGATCGGTGCGGAACGGATTCTGGAAATCGATCGTCCCGCGCGCGAGGCGGTACTCGACGTCGCGCAGCTCGAACGTTCCGCCCTCGTCGAGAACGACTCGCCCTACGGCGACGGGCCGGGCCAGGGTACCGGTGACGCGGAGCTCGCCGGAGCCGGTGATGTCGGCGAGGTTGTTCCGCACCGCGATCGAACGCGGCTTGAGAGTCACGTCGAGCCCGAGGAGGATGTCTTCCTGCCACGGCGCCGCGATCGCGTCGATCGTCAGCTTGCGATCGAGAAACAGGTCGGTGATCGCCTTGTTGAGGTCGACTTTCTTCGAGTAGAGCACCTTGTCGAGCTCCACGGTCCCGTTGACCCGGAGCTTCTCGGCGATGTCGCCCGTGACGATCAGATCGCAGTCGCCGCCGATGCTCAGGTTCGGGGTCACCCGCGCCGAGAACTTCCTTCCCTGCACCGACACGCGAAGTTGCGAGCGCCCCTTCGCGTCGCGATCGATCGAGCCCCCCGCCGTGATCCTCCCCGTTCCGAGGATGGCGTTGAACGTGTCGATCTTCACCCCGCGCTCGCTCAGCACGAGCACCGCGTTCACCTGCTTGAACGGTTGCGGAATGTCCGGGATGCGGATCTCCCCTCCGCGCATCTCCGCGGTGCCGCTGACCTTCACGTCGTCGAGCGGCCCCGCGGCGCCCAGCGCAAGATTGATCGGCCCGCGCATCCGGATGTCGGGAAGCGCGTAGTTCAGAAGCTCGGCGCTCAGCGTCCCGTTGACCTCGAGATCCGCCCGGTTCCCGGAAAACGACACCGAGCCGGCGACGGCGAACGGCTCGTCATCGACGGCGAGCTGGAAATTGCCGAGCTCGAGCTTCCCGCCGCGGAACGAAAAGGTCGCGGGACTGGGCGTGCGAATCCGATGAGGGCCCGCGGCAACGTCGACGTCGACGAGCCTGCCCGTGACCGACACATTCGCGAGGTCGTTCGCATTTCCGCGTACGTCCAGCTCGAGGGCCGCGCTCCCCGAGGTGACGAGCTCGTACTTCTTCGAGAGATCGACGAGCACCGGCGCGCCCGCGTCGACGACGGCGCGCACGGATCCCGCGAGCTCGCCCGTCCCCGCGTCGACCGTTCCGGATCCCTTGATCCGCGCGAGATGACCGAGGCTACCTTCGACCGTGAACCCCTGTGGCTTGACTGCGACGAAGAGCGTGCTCGGTGGTGTGTCGGGACCCCCTTCGTAACCCAGGATGCGCGCGTCTTCCAGCCGCGCATCGATGACGATCTCGGGATGCTTCATGTTACCCGCGCCGCTCGAGGTGAGAACCAGCATCCCGCTGACCGTCTCGTCGAGATCGGGCCAGCCTTTCAACTTCGAGAGGTCGATCCCCCGGCTCTGAAGCACGTATTCGAAGCGTTCGGCCGCGATGTCGTACGAGAACTCGCCCTCGATGCTCCCCGCGGCGAGCCGGGCCTTCAGCTCGCGGACGTGCATCGAGCCCCGGTCGAACTCGATCTCCCCAGAGACGAGCTCGATCGGCTCGCCGGCAAGCACCGCGCCCCGGAGCGCGAGCGACCCTCTGCCCCGGAGCTCCGTGAGTTTGCCGTCGAGGGACATCGTGCCGGTGACGACGCCGTCGATCGGCGACTTGCCTTCCTCGCTGAAGAACGCGTAGACCGACGAAACGGGGTAGTTCTGCATTCCGATGCGGCACTCGAGCTCGAGCCCCTTCTCCTCGGGAGTCCACCCGAGCATTCCATCGATGCTCGCGCGCGCCCCGCCGTCGACGACCTCGAGCGACTCGAAGAGCACGGAGCCCCGGCTCGGCTTTCCGGTCACGCGAATGCCGCCGGTCACCATGCCGCGGATCGGAAACTTCAAACCGACCGCGTCGAGCGCACGTTTCGCGGAGTAGCGGGACGCATCGATCGTGAGACTGAACGTGGGCTCGCCGCCCGGAGGCAGCCCGATGCCGTCACGAAGGGTGATCGACCCGCCGTCGGCCTCGAACCGCGCGCGACGGAACAGAATCCGGCTCTCTACCGAGTCGTAGCGAAGGTCGACGTCGGCATGGCCGAGCTCGGCTCCCGCCCAGGTGAAGCCGCTCGCCACGACCCGGGCGTCCACCACCGGGCGCGTGAGCTTCCCGCGGAGCTCCGCGCGAATCGTGCCGTTGCCCGCGATGCCGAACAGCTTCCAGTCCTTCTCGCCTAACGAGTGCGCGATGTCCGCCGTGATCCGGTCGAGCTCCCGGATGTCGCGGGCGTGAACGTTCGCGTCGATCGACGCGTCCAGCCCCTCGAGCGCGAACCCGCCGGTGATCGTAGCCGAGGTCGAGCCGGTCTCGATCTGCAAAGGCTCGAAGGTGAGCCGTCGTTTTGCCAGCCGGTAGCGCACGCTTCCCTCGACCGGAACTGCATAGAGTGCCCGCGTCGTCCCGTCACGTGCGACCTCGATCTCCGTCGTCCCCTCCCCGCTCCCCGCGAGAACGTCCTTCCCGCGCCACCGGTAGGCGAGCTTCCCGTCGGCGTGGCCCATCAGCCCGGAAGATCCGATCCCCCATACGCCCAGGAGCTGCTCGACCCGGACGTCGCGGTGCTCGACCTCGAAGACGTTGTCCGCGTCACCCGCGGGAATCGTGAGAGCGACGCGCGCCTCGCCACCGGCGAAGGTCGCCTCGTCGAGCGCCACTTCGATGTCTCCCCCGGCGAGGCGAAAGTGCCCGTCGATCTTCCCGACCTTGTAAACGTCGTACCGGGCGGCGACCGAACGGAACGTTCCCGCGATCTCGAGAGTCTCCTTGCCGCGAATCGTGAGAGTCGACACGACGCGGCCCTCGAGCTCTCTCTCCTTCGGCAGGCCGAGTGGCCCGCGCAAACGCGCGAGATCGGCGCGAACGTCCGCCGCGAGATCGATCACTCCCGTCTCCCCGAAGGTGATGCTTCCGCGGGCGCCGACGTCGAGCGCGCTGTTCCTCGCGCCGAGCGACGTGATCGTGAGCGCCCGCTTGTCGGCACTGACGTCGGCATCGACCATCATCGGCGGAAGCTTGATCTCTCCGGCGACGACGCGAAGCTCTCCACCCTTCACGAGGGCGCGCAGCGACTCGAGCCGCTTGCCGGGCCGGATCTCCGATTCGACGTTTGCGAGCGCGAGCTTCACGCCCGCGTCGCGATCGACGTACTCGACCGCCGCGCCCCGGAGCAGGATTCTGCGGATGTCGACGTTCGGCGCCTCACCGCCAGTCGAGTTCCACGACGGAAGATTGAATCCGCCTCCCTGCGCTTCCGGGAGCTTCTCGATCGAGACCGAAGCGTCGTAGACGCGGATCGTCCCGAGGTCGATGCGCCGCTCGACGAGCGATCGGATGATCCCGCTGATCTCGATGCGTCCCACGCGCGCGAAGTCGGCGCTCGAGGCTCCGGGCAGATTCGCGATCCGGATGTCTCGAACGACGATTCGCGGCGGGATGGTCGGCCAGACCGAAACGCGCCCGACGGCCACGTCGCGACCGAGCCCTTCCTCGAGGATGATCGAGATCCGGTCACCGACCACTTCCCCGGACGTTCCGGTCTCGAACCAGAACCATGCCGCGGCCACGAGGATCACCACGATCGCGACCGTGGTCCGCGCCGCCCGGTAGATGCCCCGACGGCAGCCGCAACCCCGCTTCGGCGCGGGTGCCTCTTCGGCGGGCGCCCGGTCGTCGGGCTCTTCGCTGGGGCTGTCGGTATCAGGAGCCATGCCGTCTTGATCGCGCGTTCGTCCGGGCGCACGAAACTCTCATCTGCCGACCACGAGATACAGATCGCGCAGATTGTTGCCCGTCGGCTCCATGATAATCGCTTCGCCCAGTGCTTCGACGAGCGACCCGGAATCGCTCCGCGAGAGAATGTCGTCGACTTCGCCCGGCGGGAGTTCGAGCCCGCGCGTCACCACGATGGCGCCGGCCGGCGAGCTTCCGTCGACGCCGTCGCTGCTTCCGAACAGCGCGAGGTTCCGCCCCCGATTCTCCAGCGCGAATCGCACGGCGAGCTCGCTGCAGCGACCGCCGCGCCCGTTGCCCGAGACCTTCACCGTCGGCTCCCCGCCCGCCACGAGCAGCTCCCCGGCTCCGAGCGTTTCGGCCTCGCGCGCGAAGAGGCGCGCCGCATCGGACACGTCCCCCGCGATCTCGCCGCCCAGGAGCCTCACTCTCAATCCCATCTCGCGCGCGATCCGCGCCGCGGAATCGACGAGTGTCGCGTTCTCGGCGATGACCTCGAACGGGATCCCCAGAGTCTTCGGCGTCTCCGGAACGTCGCCCGACCGGAGGGTCCGTGCCGCCGCGATCGACTCGGCGGTGCCGAGCGACTCGAGGATCGTCGCTGCGTCGTCATTGGTCGTCGGATCGCCGAGCGTCGGACCCGAGCCGACCATCTCGGCGCGTCCGAGCGGCACATCGGAGTAGACGAGCGTCCGCGAGGCGGGGTCGAGCAGCGCGCCGAGCCGCCCTCCTTTGATCGCCGACAGGTGCTTGCGCACTGTGTTCATCCGCGCGATGTCGAGCCCGCCGCGGACGAGCGCGCGGTTCACCGCGGCAACGAGAGCGAGGTCGAAGTGAGGCTCGAGAGGCGCTTCGAGGCAGGCCGAACCTCCGCCCGACGCGAGGACGAGGCACGGCCCGCGCATGGAGGATGCCAGTGCGATCACGGCGCGCGCGGCCTCGACACTCGGCGCCGTGACTTCGGGGTGCGACCCTCGCATCATGCGCAATCCCGCGGGCAGCGAGCCGGAGTCGCCGTAGCCCTCCGGCGCGACGACGATCCCTCTCGGCGGAACGCCCGCGTCGACGGCGCCGCGGGCCATGTCGACCGCGCACTTGCCGAAGGCGAGGAGGTACGCGTAAGGAGCGCCTCCCGCGCGCGCCGCGACGACCGTCGCGGGTGCGCATCGGCCGAGGGCCTCGAGGTAGATCTGGCGGAGCGCTGAGGAATCGGTCATCGGTATCTCCGGCACGAGATCCCGCGAACGGCTCCGTGCTAATCTCGCACGGTCCGCGGGACGCTCATGGCGAGAACTCCACTGAGACGGCGTCTGTTCGTGATGACGCTGATCAATGCCGCGATGCTGCTCGGCGTCGTGCTCATTCTCACATGGCGCGCGGGGCTTGCGCAGCAGGAGTTGCGGCAGATCGTGACGAGCGGGTCTGCCGCGATCGAGCGCCTCGACCGGATTGCGTCGCTGCATGCAACGTTCCGCGTGCAGTGGTCGGCCGCCTCGGCGCGCAGCGAGCGCGAGGTGGGCGCCGCGGCCCGCACCTACGCGAGCATCCGGCAGATCGCCGTGACGGCGGACGGCGACGACCGGGTCGCGTCACTCGTCGCCCCGATCGATCGCCTCGACGCCGAACTGCGCGACGCCGCGCTCGCCTGGCGCGACTGGAGCCCCGAACGTCGTGCCACGGCCGCGCGATCCATTGCGCGGCGCTGCGAGCAGGTCGCGCGCCTTGCGGCGGCGGCTCGCGAGGCTGCACTTCGCGACCGCGACCGGCGCCTCGAGGAAATCTCGCACGACCCATCGAAGACCCGGCTCATCGCACTCGGTGTCGCCTGGATCGTCGTCGTGATGAGCGTCGCCGGAGCCGTCAGCGCGATGCGAAGGATCGTCAGCCCGCTCGAGAACCTCTCGCTCGCGGCGCAGAAGGTCGCCTCCGGCGACTACAAGGCACGCGCTCCCGTCGCCGGCGATCGCGAGATCGCCGCGCTCGGCTCGGCGTTCAACGAGATGGCCGCGCAGATTGAAGCGAACGTCGACGCGACCGAGCTGCGCGCCCGCACCGACGAGCTCTCGGGACTCCCGAATTTCCGCGCGTTCGGCGAGCATCTCGCCGAGGAGCTGGCGAGGTCCGCGCGCTACGCCCATCAGTTCGGGCTGCTCGTCTTCGACATCGATCACTTCAAGAAATACAACGACGCGTTCGGCCACCTCGCGGGAAACGACGCGCTCGTGGAAGTCTCCGCGACGATCCGCCGGTCGCTCCGCACGGTCGACTTCCCCGCGCGCTACGGCGGCGAGGAGTTCGTCGCGATCCTTCCCCAGGTCGACGAGGAAGGGATGCGCGTCATCGGCGAGCGCGTCAGGCAGGCGGTCGAGGCACTCCCGCCGATCGAGGGACGGCGGCCGATCACGATCAGCATCGGCGGCGCGATCTTCCCCCTCGACGGTACGACGAGCGAAGCGCTCTTCCACGCAGCCGACGAGCGGCTGTACCAGGCGAAGGAAGGGGGACGGAACCGGGTCGTGGTGCCGTCGAGGCCGAAGGTCAGGGAGCTTTCGTAGAGCCCGCTTCGGAGCCGAGAAGGCGCTCGACCGCTTCCACGAGCGTCTGACGCTCGTCGCCCGGAAGCCTGGAGAAGAACGCGTCGACCCACTTCTGGTACGCGGGACGCAGGCGCTGGATCACCTCGGTGCCGCGGCGCGTGAGCACGACCCGGCTCGAGCGAAGGTCTTCGGGGTCGTCCCCTTTCTTCACGAGGCCGACGTCCTCGAGGCGGCGCACCATCCCGGTGACGTTCTGCTTCGACACCATCATGTGGCGCGCGAGGCCGGCGAGAGTCGGCCCCTCCTCGATCGACGCGAGCGTCGTCAGGAGCATCCACTGCTGCGGCGTGATCTTCGAGCGCTCGAAGAGCGGCGCCAGATCGCGCGTCAGCGTGTTCGCGAGCCGGAGCAGCGAACCGACCGTGTCGCCTTCGCCGCCCGCTTTTCGTCGACTCATCGTCGTCAATCTATTGACGATCACCGGCGCTGTCAATCGCCGCGGCGCTTTCAGGGCGGTTTCTGCCTCGTGTCGACCCGGTCTCGCGCATCGAGCCGGCTTGTAAACGACCCGACGCCCCTCCGCGTCCAATCGCCAGCAACGACGAAGGAGGCAGCAAATGATCGGAAAGACAATGATGGCAGTCGCCGCGGTGGCCCTGGCCGGGACCGTGGCCCTGGCGGGCGGACCGGGACGCGGAGACCAGCACGGACGGCACGGCGGACAGGATCGCCTCATGCGCCTTGCCGACGAGCTGCAGCTCAGCGACGCGCAGATCGCCGCCATGAAGGAGATGCGCCAGGCCGACCGTCAGCGCAACGAGGCGCGGCGCGACGAAGCTCAGGCTCTCGCGAAACAGTGGGTCGCGCTCAAGGACAAGGGCGACACGAAGGGCGCCGACAGGATTCAGGAGCAGCTCACCTCGATGCGCGAGGAGATGCGCATCCGCCGGCTCGCCGAGCGCGGCAAGTTCAAGGAGATCCTCACTCCCGAGCAGAAGGAAAAGCTCGAGCAGCTCAAGGCCGAGCGGCCGCGGATGGGCGAGCGTCGCGGACGCGGCGGCGACGCCCGGCCCGATCCCGAACGGTAACCGGAGTCACTCAGAAATCGTGCGCGAGCCCCGGGGAAACCCGGGGCTCGTCATTTGTCGGGTTGCGGGGCGTCGGTGAGAATCAACACATCGAATGCAGAACGCAGAACCGCAGAATGAAGAAAGCGTAGCCTGGAGAGCACCGCCAATTACCAACACTTCAGTACCAGCTGCCCACGTTGAGAGCGCGGTCCGTTCTGCATTCTTCCGTTCTGCATTTTGCGTTCTGCATTCGTTGAGCTGCTCTTCGACCGATGCAGCTCCGCCGCGGGCGCTGGAAGGCCGGTTACAGTCCCGCTCTCCCCAGCCCGAGGTCGACGATGCGCTGGACGAGTCCCTTGTACTTGATCCCGAAGGCCTCGGCTGACGACGCGAACTCCTCGCTCTGCGCCAGATCAGGGTTCGGATTCGCCTCGAGAAAGTAGATCTCGCCGTTCGGCGTGAGGCGGTAGTCGATTCGCGCGTAGCCGTCGAGCTCGAGATAGCGGTAGACGCGACGGCTCGCCCGCTTGATCTCGGCGATCAGCGCCGCGTCGAGATCGGCGGGCTGCTGGAAGATGCCGCGCTTCTTCTGGTACTCGATGTTGTGCTTCACGTTCGCAGTCGCAATCGCGTGCATCCCCGGCGCGAGATTCTCGAACGTCAGCTCCCAGATCGGGAAGACGCGCACCTGCTTGTTGCCGAGCACCGAGACGTAGAGCTCGCGTCCTTCGATGAACTGTTCGGCGATCGCGTCGGAGCCGATGCTCTCGTGGATGAAGGTGACGCGTTCGGCGAGCTTCTCGTCGGTGTCGACGATCGACGCCTGCGAGATTCCCTGGGAGCCTTCGACCCGGAGCCCCTTGACGATCAGGGGGAACTCGAGTCCTTTCGGCCTCCGGATCCTGCGTCCGCGGGGGAAGACCGCGAACGCGGGGACGCGGATCCTGTGCCACGCGACGAGCTTCTTGGAGAGCGCCTTGTCGCGCGCGAGCATCAACCCTCGCGGATGGCAGCCGGTGTAGGGCACCCGCTTGAGCTCGAGGTAACTGACGATGAGATGGTCGAGCTCGACCTGCCCATAGAACTCCTCGAGCAGGTTGAAGCAGATGTCGGGCCGGAAGTCGTCGATCATCACCCGGATCGGCTTGAGCTCGTCCTGCACGCCGAGCGGCTCGACCGTGTGGCCGAGCTTTCGAAGCGTCGACACGACGTCGTACTCGGTCTTCCACTCGTAGATCTCCTTCTCGGAGTAGCCCTCGAGCGAGTCCGGGGGCACGAGTGTCGGATGCATCAGCACTGCGATACGAAGCTTGCGTCTCTTTCCGCGATTCATAGCGCGAACCAGTTCCGTCTCGAGTAGTGGAAGTGAAGCGTGTTCGCCGTGAGGAGGATTGCGAATTCGATCCGGAGCCGCGTCTCCGGCCCGATCGCTCGCAGCTTCAGCTCCCCCGCGCGGCCGATCATGTCCTGCAGCACCTGTTCGAGCGTGTATTCGTACTCGCCCGTCCATCGCGACACGAGCTTGCGGATGTCGGAGCGGTTCCGTCGCAGGAAGGTCGCCGCGCTCTCGCCCCGCCGCTTGCCGTCGTGCTCGACGAAGAGCTGGCGCAACCCCCGGTCGTAATCGCTGGGGTAGCTGCTGGCGTACTGCTCGCGCCGCTCGGCGTAGTGCTCGCGCAGCGTCGTCTTGAGCTGCCCGAGCGGCTCGACCCGCTTGCGCGCCAGGAGTGTAGGCTTCGCGTCGACGATCTCGCCCATGAGCTCATCGACCGTCTCGAGCTTGCTCAGCGCCGGCCATCCCTCGTAACGCTTCCGCCAGCCCGCGGGCGACTGGTGCAGCCAGACCGCGAACGTCTCCGCGAAGTCTTCGGTCGGATGGCTCTGCGCGTAGTAGAGGCGAAGATGATGGACGTAGTGGCGGCTCGCCGGGTTCGGGCGGTAGTGCTTCGGGTACTTCTTCGTCGCGAGGCCGAACTCCCGCTGCCAGCTCCGCTTGTAGTGCAGCCGGTAGGCGTTCTGGATCGCATGGCCGCACTCGTGTCGCATGATGCGAAGGCACTCGTCCCGCGTTCCCCCTTCGACCTCGAGCATCTGGCTCCGCTCGAGCTGCATCAGCCGCGGGTGCGCGAGATAGAACGGAACCGAGAAGCCGGCCACACCGTCGGGCGTGAACCACTCGTTCGACAGCCACGCGTGAGGCCGGAATCCCAGCCCGCGCCGATCCAGCTCGGCGTGAAGCGCGTCGAGCCGTTCCTCGAGCCAGGTCCCTTCGATCTGAATTCCGAGATCGCGCATTCGCAGGTCGAGCAGCTGCTCGTCGGGATAGTCGGCCCATTGGGCACGTTTTGCGCGAGGCATGGAGTGATTGTAAGGCGAAAGGCGAGAGGCGAGAGGCGATTAGCAGTCATGTGGAGTGCGAAAGCGAAGCTTTCGCGGCGTCGCGCAGCGCCGCACGGGTGACCGCTCACCGCCTCATCGCCTCACCGCCTCATCGCCTCATCGCCTTTCGCCTCGTCGCCTCTCGCCTTTCGCCTCATCGCCTCGTCGCCTCCAGGAGTACGATCTCCCCATGCACCCCCTCATCTCCCTCGTCGACGCCGACATCA
>JAMPYE010000420.1 GCA_023700825.1 Thermoanaerobaculia bacterium
GACGCTCTTCCGATCTCGGCGGCGAGCGACTCCGTCACGAGCAGCGGCATCTGTTCGCGGATCAATGTGCAGTCTGACATCGGCCATCTCCATCCATCGGATCGGTGAGGATCTTCTTGAGCGTTTCCATCGCGCGGAACACGCGCGTCTTCACCGCGCCTTCGCTGCAGCCGGAGATCTGCGCGATCTCCGCGTACGAGAGCCCCTGGTAGCGCGAGAGCAGAATCGCCTCGCGCTGTTCGGCGGTGAGTTTCTGGAGAGCGTCGCGAACTCTTCTCTCCGTTTCCCGGGTCTCGAGGACGTGCGCGGGCGAGTACTCGGCAGGGGCCGCCATCGTCAACAGCGCCTCCTCGTCGTCCTTCGCCTTGTTGTCGGACTTGCGCAGGTAGTCCCGGCAGAGGTTCGCCGTGATCGAAAAAAGCCACGTCGAGAGCTTCGCCTCCCCGTTGAACTGGTGTGCGTGCTTCATCATCTTCACGAACACTTCCTGCGTCGCATCCTCCGCCGCCTCGCTGTTTCGGAGAAAGCGGTACGCGAAGTTGTAGATACGCGTGCTGTAGCGGTCGAACAGCACCGCCGCAGGCGAGTAATCACCGGCCTGCACGAGCCCCATCAGCTCCTGGTCCGTCAGGTCGATCATCGCCTTCTCTGTCATTTCGACGCGCATGTCTCCGGAAGGTTACGGCCTGGCACGAGAACAGCCGACGGCCCGGGGGGAATCCTGCCGTCATTCTCAATTCGCCGGTCCGGCGCCAGCGCCGCTGCGCCCAACGCCACCGCCAGAACGTCCAGCATGTTCATCATGACCTCACTGTCGCCGAAGCTGTACTCGAAAAGCCCCGCGATGCCGAGCCCCACCACGGCGACGACCGCCGCGAGACCCCACGACGACGCCTCTCCGCCCCGGCGGAGCGCCCGGATCCCTTCCCGGAGCGCCAGCCCCAGCAACAGAAACCAGGCGAACAACGGCACGATCCCCCGCTCGGCCCAGATCTGCACCGGATTGCTGTGCAGATGGGGAACCCGGAAGCGCGGGGCGTCGGGAAGACGGTAAAGCGGGTAGGTCTCCTTGATATTGCCCGGCCCGACGCCGAAGAGCGGATGGTCGGCGATGATTTCGATTCCCGCCTGCGCCATTCGGATCCGGTCGAGGTTCGACGACTTCTGCAGGTCGAAACTCGACACCAGCCGTCCGAAGAACGCCATCGGGCTCAGGGTGATCGCGACGATCACCAGCGCCCCGATCGTCGCGACCCAGCGCTGGCGGCGAACCAGGACGATCGCGGCCGCACCGGCGGCGTAGCCGAGCCACGCGCTCCGCGTGAAAGTCAGCCCGAGCGCCGCGAGCGTCACCAGCGCCATCGCCACCTGCCACCAGCGCCGCCGGTCGATCGCAAGCACCAGCGTGACGAGCGCGATCGGGAGAAGGATGCCCGAGTAGGTCATCACGTGCGTGGTCCCGCCGGTGATCCGGTGCTCGAGCCCCTCGTAGCCGCTCGTCGCGTATTGCACGAACCCCTGCGCGGAGCGGAGCGCGACCATCGCGCAGAGCGCGCCGAGCCCCCAGTTCACGAGGCGCGGCTCCCGCGCGTAGAGCGAGAGCGCGAGCGGCAGAGTCGCGAACGCGAGCGGCTCGCCGAGCTCCACGAGCGACGCCATCGGACTCGGCGCCGCGAGCGCCGAGGCGAACGACCCCGCGACGTAAATCAGCAGCGCCGGGTAGAGCGGACTCCAGACGAGCGTGACCTGCCGGCGGGCAAGCGCGTAGAAGAACGCGAGCAGGGCAAGGCTGAGCGCGATCTGCGACGCCGCGATCTTCGGCTGGAAGAAGAGGTGGAGAAGATAGAAAGCGGCGGCCGCGCGAACGGCCGGCGGCAGCCCAGCGAAGAGTGTCCGGGCTTCGGCGAGCACGGCAGATCAGCCCTCTTCGAAGGCCTCGTCCACGAGCATCACGGGAATGTCGCTGACGACCGGGTAGATCCGGCCGCACTTGCGGCAGCGGAGCCCCTCGTCGACCACCGGTTCCTCGCCGCGGAACTTCTCGCGGTACTTGTCACGCACTTCGGTCCGGCGACCCTCGGACAGGGCGACCAGATCGACCGGCTCTTTGCAGATGGGGCAGGCGAGAATTTCGAGCAGTTCCTTGTCGACGGCCATAGCGAGCGCAGTGTAACGGATCGCGAGGGAAGCTGTCATCGCGTTCGGGGTCACACCCGCAATATCAAGCGTTCGCGGGGAGGGTCCGCTTCAGCCGGGCCGGTACTCCATCTTGCGGGTGTGACCCCGTGATCCTGCTGATCCTTGCCGTTCTGCCCCTCGCCGCATAGCATCAGGGCGGCCCGGAAATGAGAGCTCTTCACCTCGCAAGCGCGGACCGGTGGACCGGGGCCGCGGCCCCCGCGTTCTTCGAGGTGGCCGCGCTCCGCGCCGCGGGCGTCGACGCGATCTACGGCTTCGTCCGTGGCTACACGCTGCAGCAGCGCATCGCGCCGGTCGACTGGGCCTTCCCGCTCATCGCCCGAAGGCAGGACCCGATCTCGTTCATGCGCACGGCGTGGGGCCTGCGCGCCCTGGTCCGCGAGCGGCAGATCGACGTGATCCACGCGCATCTCACCCACGATCACGCGCTCGCGCTCTGGGCCGCCCGAGGCTCCGGGGCGCGCGTCGTCCGGACGTTTCACGCGACTCGCGCGATCCGCGACGACCTCATCTCGCGCCGCACGCTCTCGCGCACCTCCGCGATCTGCGTGATCAACGCGAGCTTTCTCGACAACCCTGTGATCGCAAAGCGAAGCCCGGTCTTTACGCCACCCCCAATCGATCATTCGCTCTTCTCGCCCGGTCCCGAAACGGTGCGCGCGGAGCGCGGGATCGACGCCGGGACGACCGTCGTCGGCTTCATCGGCAAGATGGTCCCCGGGCGCGGGTTCGACCACGCGATCTCGACCTTCGCACTCCTTGCGAAAGCAGACCCCGCGGCCCGGCTTCTCGTCGTCGCGAAGTGGGGGCCTCACCGCGACAGCCTCGACGCCCTTGCCGCGGGTCTCGGCGTTGCGGACCGCGTCATCTGGGCGGGCTACCAGGACGACGCCCTCGTCGCCCACTTCCGCACGATGAGCGTGATGCTCTTCACCGCCGCGGGCTCGGACGAAGGGCACCGGGCGATCGCCGAGGCGATGGCGTGCGGGGTCCCCGTGGCCTCGTACCCGCTGCCCGGGGTCGGCGCGATCGCCGGCCCGCTCGCCGGCCGCATCGTCAGCGCCGAGTCGACCCCCGAGTCGCTGGCCGCCACCGCGTCGTCCCTCCTGGGCGGCGACGTCCCCGGGCTCGCGAGACTCTGCGTCGAGCGCACGCGTGAATTCGGCCTCGAGCCAACCGCGCGAAGGCTGCTCGAGGTGTATGAGGGAGTGCCCGGGCGTTAGTCAGTCCGAGTGGGTGAACGGCGCGCGTTTGTGGCCGGACTTTTCAAGTTCGGCCGCGGGAGTCCGGAAGCGACCACCCGGCCGAACTCAAGAAGTTCGGCCACCAGGTCGGGGCAGCGGCCATCTTCAACTCGCCGTTGGTCCTTCACCTGGTCCCGGTTTCCAGGCATTGGCCCCAAAATCCCCCGAAAAACGGCCGATTTCGGGACTTGCGATAGAATCCCGCCCGCATGCGCCTAAGCGTGACGAGTGAAATCGGGCGCCTCAAGAGCGTCCTCGTACATCTGCCGGGCACCGAGATCGACGTCATGCTCCCATCGATGATGGAGGAGCTGCTCTTCGACGACATCCTCTTTGGCCGCGTGGCCCGCGAGGAGCATCGGCGCTTTCAGCAGATGATCCGTTTCGTGGCCGACGAGGTCTACGATCTGCAGGACCTTCTCGAAGAGGCGCTCGAGGATCCCGACATCCGCGCCGACGTCGCCGCCGATTTTGCGCGGCGTCTCCGGCTGACGCCGAAGCTCCGCGAGCGGCTCGAGGCGCTCTCGGCCGAGCAACTCGCGCAGGCGATCGTCGTCGGCCTTCCGCTGACCACCGGCGAGGCGCACGAGATCGCGCCGGTGCCGAATCTCTTCTTCATGCGCGATCCGCAGGTGGTCATCGGTGACGGCGTCGCGATCTCCTCGATGGCGACGGAGGCGCGCTCGCGCGAGTCGCTCATCTCCCACTACGTCTTTCGCAAGCACCCGGCGCTCCGTCAGCGCGACATCTTCTGGATGGATCTCTACGAGGAACCCTGGCCGAAGAGCAAGGCGAAGAAGAAGCTCCGGCCCACGATCGAAGGGGGCGACGTGCTCGTCCCGCGCCGCGACGTGCTTCTCGTCGGCGTCACGGAGCGGACCAACCGCGCCGGCGTCGAGTACCTCGCGAGCTCTCTCGTCGCGTCGAAGGCGGGCGTGCGCACGATCTACGTCGTCGAGATCCCGAAGAAGCGGTCGTACATGCATCTCGACACGATCTTCACGCTCATCAATCGCAACGAGTGCCTTCTGTTCCCTCCCGTCATC
>JAMPYE010000421.1 GCA_023700825.1 Thermoanaerobaculia bacterium
AGCGTTCCGCATCGACTACGAGATCGAGACGCTGACCGCTGGAGAGGAGCCGAGCACCATTCGGGGCACGCAGTGGTTTGCCACCAGCGTCGGCATCGTGAAATCGGTTTCCGTCATCTCCGTGGCAATGGAACAGACCCGCAGCGTGGAGACCGTGCTCGAGCTGGTCAAACAGACGACGAAGTGAGCGTCTGCTTCTGGCGTCGCCATTCCAGGAACCAGGGGCCAGAGGTGTGTTGGCGCCTCGACCGCTCGCCGGTGTGACGACCGTCCTTGACTGGTTGCACCAGCGGCCCTATTTAGATGCGACAATGCCCTTTCTCTGCGGGCAATGTCCCACTCCGGAGTTCCTATGAATGAGCTGGATATCGTGAAAGAACTGGCGCGCCGAACCTCGCTTCCCGAGAAGACCACCGAGGCGGTGTTCCACGCGCTGCGTGACCTCATCCACGAAGGGTCGGTCGACGGGCCGGCCCTCCTCAGCACGCCGCACCCACCCAGCGTGCGGCCCGACGACCCGAACGTCGTCGACCGCCTCATCGCTCGCGCGAAGAAACACCCGCTCGGCACCGAGTTCCTCGTCAGCGGATTCCTCGCGACCGTGGCGATCACCCTGGGCGCGCATGCCTTTACGGTGGAAGCCGCACGCCGCCGCCTCCAGAAAGAACAACAGCAGAAGGAAGAGAGCCCGAAATGAAATCGCTCAAGTATCCGAAGAAGGTCGAGCTCGCCGACATCACCGTTCGCGACGGCTTCCAGCACGAGGAGAAGTGGATCCCGACGCCGGCCAAGCTCTGGCTCGCCGAAGAGCTGATCCTCGCCGGATACCGGCGCATCGAAGTCACGAACCTCGGAAACCCGAAAGGCATGCCGCAGTTCGCCGACGCCGAGGAGCTGCTCAGGCAAATCCGTGCGAGCAAGCGCCTCGCGAAGGTCGTCGGCGACGTCGAGCTGACGGCGATCACGATCCGAGAGCGCGCCGTCGAGCGCGCGATCGAGCTGAAGAAGCAAGGGGTCGGCCCCGATCGCATCCTGATGATGGCGTCGACCTCCGCGACTCACATGAAGAAGAACTCCGGCCTCGACCATACGGAGTACTGGGCCGAGGCGGAGCGCGCGATCGCGAAGGCGCACGACGCTGGCATCAAGGTGAACGGCACGGTCAGCACGATCTGGGGCTGCCCGATGGAAGGGCCGACGAAGCTCGAGGACGCGGTCACCTTCACGAAGCGCTGGCTCGAGATCGGTGCCGACGACATCGAGCACGCCGACCACGACGGGTCCGCGCCGCCTAACAAAGTCTACGACTACTACTCGATGATCCTCGACGCGATCCCCGACGTGTCGAAGCACGTCGCGCACTTCCACGTCACCCGCGGCTGGGGCCTCGCGAACGTCCTCGCCGCGCTCCAGGCCGGTATCGTCCGCTACGAGAGCACGCTCGGAGGGATCGGCGGCCAGCCCGCGAACTTCTTTGACGGCTTCCCGGTCTCGGGTACGGGGCGTTACTACTACCAGGATCCGAACAACGTCGGCCTCGTCTGCACCGAGGACCTCGTCGTCATGCTCGACGAGATGGGCATCGAGACCGGGATCGACGTCGATCGCATCCTCAACGCCGGCCGGATGAACGAGCGCATCGTCGGCCGCCGCCTGCGGAGCGAGACGATCAAGAGCGGCCGCATCCCGAAGAAGGCCACGGGGTTCTGATCTACGCCCGTGCACTTTGTCATCCCGACGATCCCGCGAAGCGGGTGAGGAGGGATCTCGCAGGCTGGTACGGACGCACCCGCGGGCGCGGGCCAAACCAGCGGCTGAAGACTCCATCTGTACTAGCCTGCGAGGTCCCTCGTCGCTCCCCCGCTTCGCGGTGCGCTGCGCGGGACGACAACACGGGCTTTCCACGCCTCTCGCGCTGATCCCGCCCTCGCTGGACTCCCCGCGTGTGCGGGCATATGCTCCAGCGCAGGGGCTCGACGAGTTTGATCGTCGACGTGATCGGCTCGCCCGGGCTCGCACCATGTGTGAGGAGGGGCCAATGAGCCTCAGCCAGCTCGCCCGTTCGATCAAGCCGTCCCCGACGCTCAAGCTCAACGAGATGGCCGCGAAACTCCGCGAGAAGGGCGAGCCCGTGATCCATCTCGGCGGAGGCGAGCCGAAGAGCAAGGCGCCGCTCGACGCGATCCTGAACTGCAGCGCGCAGCTCAACACGGGAGAGATCCGGTACGCCCCCGCCGACGGCCTCCCCGCGATGAAGAAGGCGGTGATCCGCTACACCGAGGAGCACTACGACCGGCTCGTCGCCCCCGAGAACGTGATCATCTCGAGCGGCGCGAAGCAGGCGATCATGGTCCTGCTCCACGCGATACTCGAGCCGAAGGACGAGGTCCTCTTCCCCGTCCCCTATTGGGTCAGCTACCCCGAGATGGTCCGTCTCGCCGGCGGCGTGGCTGTCCCAGTGCGCGCCGACGACGGCTCGTTCCACCCGCGCATCGAGGACCTCGCCGAGAAGGTCGGCTCCTACACGCGCGCCATCATCATCAACAGCCCGAACAACCCGAGCGGGGCGATGTACTCGCGCGATTTCGTCGCGCAGGTCGTGGAGCTCTGCGAGAAGAAGAACCTCTGGCTCGTCATGGACGACCTGTACAACCGTCTCGTCTTCGACGGCAAGAAGGCGCCTCACGCCTGGGAGTTCGCGAAGGATCCGCCCGAGTCCTCGAAGCTCGTCGTCGTGCAGGGCGTCTCGAAGATGTACGCGATGACCGGCTTCCGGATCGGCTGGGCGATCGCGAACCGCGAGGTCACCGAGGCGATGACCAACATCCAGTCGCACCAGACGTCGGGCCCGGTGACGGTGTCGCAGTGGGCCGCGATCGGCGCGCTTTCCGGAGTGCAGACGAGCATCGAGACGCTCCGCCTCACGCTCGAAAACAACCGGAACGTGCTCATCGAGCGCCTCGCGACGATCCCCGGGGTGAAGGTAACGAAGCCCGATGGCACCTTCTACGCCTTCCCAGACTTCAGCGCGTATTCGAAGGACTCGATGAAGCTCGCCGAGCAGCTGCTCGATCGCGTGAGGGTCGTCGTCGTCCCCGGCCGCGAGTTCGGGATGGATGGGCACCTGCGCATCAGCTACTGCGGGACGATCAAGGAGATCACCGAGGGGGTCGATCGCATCAAGTGGGCGCTCGATCCCGCGGCGCCTAACGAACTCTTCCTCGGCGATCGCAAGCTCGTGAGGGACTGGGCATGAACATCTATCTCGATGTTCAGTCCCCGGCGGTCAAACAGGCTGGAGCCGTCGCGAGCAGCTTCGGGCTCGAGAACCACGGCCTCACGAACCTTCGCCGCGTCTACTGGAACCTCCCCGTCGCGGCGCTCTACGAGGAAGCGCTCTTCCGTTCGGAAGGGCAGATGGCGCACGATGGGCCGCTCGTCGTCGACACCGGAAAGCACACGGCGCGCGCGGCCGCCGACAAGTTCGTCGTTCGCGAGCAGACCACCGAGGAGCACGTCTGGTGGGGCCAGTACAACCGCCCGTTCAATCCCGAGGGCTTCAGCGGGCTGCACGCGCGGCTCGCGGGCTACCTGCAGGGACGCGACGTCTTCGTGCAGGACGTCCACGCGGGCGCCGACCCGGCCCACCGCCTCTCCGTCCGCCTAGTGACCCAGAAGGCGTGGCACAGCCTCTTCGCGCACACGATGTTCCTCAAGAACCACACGATCGAGGAGGCGCGGCGCCACGTTCCCGATTTCACGATCATCGCCGCGCCGGGATTCAAGGCCAACCCGATGGCCGACGGCACCCGCTCGGAGACCTTCATCGTCCTCAACTTCCGGCAGAAGCTCGGCATCATCGGCGGCACCGGCTACGCGGGGGAGATCAAAAAGACCGTCTTCACCGTGATGAACTACCTGCTGCCCCTCGACGAGGTGCTCTCGATGCACTGCTCGGCGAACGTCGGGGCGGGCGGCGACGTCGCGATCTTCTTCGGCCTGTCGGGCACCGGCAAGACAACGCTCTCGGCCGACCCGAAGCGACGGCTCATCGGCGACGACGAGCACGGATGGGGAACGCGCGGCGTCTTCAACATCGAGGACGGATGCTACGCGAAGATGATCCGCCTCTCGCCCGAGGCCGAGCCGCAGATCTTTGCCTGCACGCGACGCTTCGGTACGATCCTGGAGAACGTCGTCTACGACCCGGTGACGCGCATCCTCGACCTCAACGACGAGCGGCTGACGGAGAACACGCGCGGCGCCTACCCGCTCGACTTCATCGACAACGCCATGCCCGACAAGCGCGCGGGGCACCCGAAGAACGTCGTCTTCCTCACCTGCGACGCGAGCGGCGTCATGCCGCCCATCTCGCGACTCTCGCCCGAGCAGGCGATCTATCACTTCATCTCCGGCTACACGAGCAAGGTCGCGGGCACCGAGATCGGCCTCGGCATCGAGCCGGAGATCACCTTC
>JAMPYE010000422.1 GCA_023700825.1 Thermoanaerobaculia bacterium
CCCCCCCCCCCCCCCCCCCCCCGGCTACCTTCTGGCATCCCTCCGGGATGCAGGCATGAGTGGCGCGGCGAACCGGAGGTGGGCGGGGTGACTGACCGCTCCACTTTGCATCAGACACCTTGCGCCGCGACGCGGCATCGCCCGTCGGAATCGCGCGCCCCGCCTAACGCATCAGCGCAGTTTGATCGAGAGGGCGGCGATCAGCATCAGCAGGATCGAGACGATCCAGTAGCGGACCACGACCTTCGGCTCGGCGATTCCCTTGTAGGCGTGCGCGTGGTGCAGCGGCGCGCGCACGAGCACGCGGCGGCCGAGCCGCATGCCGATCTTCTCCTGCACGAGCGACGAGAAGATCGACGCGACGAAGACGCCGCCGGCGATCGGGAAGAGGAGCTCCTGTCGCGTGAGGAACGCGAGCGCCGAGAGCGCCGCGCCGATCGACATCGACCCGGTGTCGCCCATGAACACTTCCGCAGGGTAGGCGTTGAACCACAGGAACCCGAATAGCCCTCCGGCGAGCGCGCCGGCGAATACCGACAACTCGCCCGCGCCGGGGAGGAAGGTGAAGAGCAGGTACTTCGAGAGGACGGCGTTGCTCAGGATGTAGGCGAAGATCCCGTAGAGCGCGGCGACGAAGACGGCGGGGCCCGTGACGAGCCCGTCCATGCCGTCGCTGATGTTCACCGCGTTCACGATCGAGAAGAAGGCGAAGACGATGAAGGCGCCGAAGACCCACGGGCCGAGGTCGAGCGCGAAGTCCTTCACGAACGGTAGGAAGAACGTGTGGCGGTGGCTCGGGGGCAGCGGGCTCATCAACACGAACCACGCCGCGAACGGCACGATGTAGGCCAGTTGAAGAAAGGTCTTCGCGAACTGGCTGAGGCCGTAGAGCGACGACTTGAGCCGCACCTTCTGCCAGTCGTCGAAGAGCCCGACGACGCCGAAGTAGAAGAACGCCGAGGAAGCCGCGAGCAGGTAGGGGTTCGAGAGCTTTCCCCAGAGGAAGAGCGACGCGCCGACGACGAGCATGATGAGCAGCCCGCCGCCCGTCGGCGTCCCGCGCTTGTCGCTCGTCTTGAGCGAGAGGAAGTCGCCCCCCGTGTCGCGGAAGCGTTCGCGGTAGAGAAACACGATGAACGCGTGGCCGAAGACGACCTCCAGCACCATCGCCGTGACCGCCGCCATCATTACGCGGAAGGTGATGTAGTCGAAGACGCGGAGGAAGCCGGGGTTGATCCCGGCGTCCCGGAGGAGATCGATGAGGATCTCGATCACTGTGCGTCCTCCCCGCGTTCCTCTTCCGACAGCCGCTGGTACAGCTGGATGAAGCTGTCGCGAATCATGAACTGCGGCTTGAAGTCGCTCGTGGTCACCGGCATCGCGTCGATGAACCGCCGCGTCGCGTCGCGATCGTGGGCGCCCGCGATGATCCCCGCGTCGAGGGCGCGCCGCAGACCGTCGAGGATCGCCTGCCGGAGCCGCGTGTTCTCGGCGAAGCGGAAGCGGTCGGCGATCGCAAAGTACTCTTCGAGCGGGAGGAAGAGCGGCAGCACGCGCAGCTGCTGGTAGCGCACGTCGAAGTGCTGGAACCGTCTCTTCGCCATCGCGCGCAGTTTGTCGACGAACGGGGTGTCGGCACGCAGCCCGCCGAAGTGGCGTCCCGCGATTTCGAGCGCCGTGGCGCGCGCCTCGAAGTAGCTGTCGTCGAGCGCCGCTCCGAGCAGTGCCGGAAGGTCGGGGATCTCGACGCCGAGGTGGTCGAGGGCACGCAGCGTGTTGCGGCGCATGAAGCCGTTCCCCTCGCGCAGCCAGCGGCGGAGGTCGTCGAGCCGGTCGGCGCGGCCGAGCGCACCCGCGAGCTTGATCCCGTTGTTGACCTTCTGCCAGTCGCCGGAGGCGAGGTACTCCTCCATCTTGATGCCGTAGAGGCGGCGGTAGGTGCTTCCGGGCGGCTGCTTGCGGAGAAACTGCACCAGCACGTCGACCTGGCGCATGATCTTCGTCCCGGCCGGCTCGATGATGCTCGAGGTGAACTCGGGGTTCTTTCGCGCCAGCACGTCGCGCGCCGTTTCGGCGATCTTCTCGCGGAAATGAGAGTGGAAGTGCGTGCGCGCATGCTTGCCGAGCTCCGCGCGCAGCTCCGGCGACTTCACCAGGCGCCGCACCGATTCCGCGAGGACCTCCGCTTCGACGTAGTCGACCCCGTCGTCGCCGCGACGCTCGAAAACCACCTCGCAGCCCTGTCCCTCGCCGAGGTGGAGGGCGTTGAGCTCCTGGTGATCGCCCGGGAGCCCGCGCTTCGGGATCACGATCGCGGCCTTCCCCGCCGCGCAGACTTCGGTGATCGCTCCCGCGCCGCCGCGGCAGATGACGATGTCCGACGCCGCGAGGCAGTCGGCGATCTCGTGCACGTACGACTGCAGGCGGTAGCGCACGCGCCCGCCGCCGATGCTCGCCTCGAAGACCCGGTCGGCCTCCTGGAAGTGCGTTCCCTCGGGGCAAGCCTTCTTCAGGTGCGCGAGCGTGTCGCCCCACGCGTCGTAGTTTCCGCGCGCGAGGCCGGTCGAGTGGATGACCTGAATTTCCGTGCCCAGCCCGGCGAGCACCGGCACCAGCGCGGTGACCGCCCGGTTGATCGAGCGCGAACCGAGCGAGCCGCCGTGGATCAGGATCACCGTGCGCGCGGGATCGAGCCCGAGCTTTCCGCGCATCACCTGCTGGTCGCGCTCCTGCAGGATGTCCTCGCGCACCGGGTAGCCGGTGAAGACGCAGCGGTTGTTCCAGAGGAAGTAGGGGCTCTCGGGGAAGCTGACCATCATCACGTCGGCAAAAAGCGACGCGACTTTGTTCATCAGGCCCGGCATCACGTTCTGCTCGTTGATGACGAGCGGAGCGCGCAGGAACGGTTTGAGCAGGAACGTGGCGAAGCAGATGGGCGCGCTGACGTAGCCGCCCGAGGCGACGACGAGGTCGGGACGGAACTTCAGCAGAGCGATCGCAGCCTGGATCGTCCCAACGAAGTTGCGCCACGCGGCGGGGATCAGCTTCCACGGTGCGCTGCCGGCGACGGGAGCGGTCTGGACGAACCGGAGCGGGATGCCGTGGCGCGGCACGATCTGTTCCTCCGCGCGGCCGCGCGAGCCGACGTAGAGGACCTCACTCACGCCGATCGCCTCGCTGAGGATCGAGTGAATGGAAAGGATCGGGTAGACGTGTCCGCCCGTACCGCCGCCGGTGAGCAGCAGGCGGATGTTCTCTTTCGGTCGTCGCATCATCGTGAAATGCCGAAGGGCGGCTGTGGTGGACGGTTTACCACAAGCAAGGCGAAAGGCGAAAGGCGAGCGACGAGAGGAGAAAGGCCGGAGGCGAAGATGTGGCGCGGGAACTCCTGCTCGCACGCGGCGCGAAGCACCGCCCTTTCGAGGCACGAAGCAGAAATCTACAGGCCGCCTTCGTCGACGCGCAGGCAGGAGTGCCTGCGCCACATCGGCCGTCTACTCTCCGCCGTCTGGCGGGAACGCGCCGGAATCTCCCAATTCTCAATTCTGCTGCGGCCCTTCGGCCCGGTATCCCGCCGGAACCTCGAAAAGGCTTTTCGGCAAATTGTTCGCCCTCACCGAGACGAGCCGCGTCTCGACCGACATCGCTCCACCTTCGTAGGCGACCTCATTGCGGTCGGAGAGCATCGTCCCGTCCTTCGCGAGGAGCACCGGGAGGAGATCGCGCAGCATCCCGGCGTACTCCGGCTCGAGCGGGTCGGTCGCCGACTTCATCGCGAGCGATCCCGCAGGAAGCATCGTTCCGGTCGACAGGACGAGCGCTCTGCGGTAACCGCCGGCTTCCACCGTCACCTTCACCGCGCCGCGGCCATCGACGAGACCCAACGGCTCTTCGGTAACCCGCGCTCTGGGCGCGCCTTCGGGGAGCGGCGTCTCGAGGAGGCGCCTGCGCGCGGAGAGCGCCTCGTCGAAGGTCATGCTGCGCCAGGTCCTTCGCGTCTCGTCGACGAACGTGACGGTCTTCGCGCGCGCGTCGAAGAGGCGCCAGCTCTCGGCCTCGTCTCCGAAGCGGACCCGGTTACCGTCGGTCAACACCTGCCAGCGGAGGGAGCGGTTCTCCGGGGTGACGACCGTCTCGTAGACGAGAACCGTCGCCGCGACCGTCGGAGGTGGCGGGGGCGGAGGAGGCGCGGGCTCCCGGCACGCCGCAAGCAGCGCGAGCGCACCGAGTATCAGGAGCTTTCGCCGCACAAGGAGAGTGTAGGGGAACTCGGTGCGGAACACATCGGATGCAGAACGCAGAACGCAGAACGGAAGAATGAAGAAAGGAGCAAAGACTAGAGAGTTTCGTGTCGCCCCTTTCTACATTCTTCGGTTCTGCATTCTGCGTTCCGCTACGAAAATCCACTTTCGCCATCGGCAGGGCTGCATCCCGGAGGGATGCCATAGGGTAGCC
>JAMPYE010000423.1 GCA_023700825.1 Thermoanaerobaculia bacterium
CCAACTCGCCACCGTGGCGGCTTCACTGTCGAAGTCGGCGAGGTTCACGAAGCCGACGCCCTCCACTTCGCACTGACGCCGGACATCGTCCACCTGCTTCGTGCAGGATTGCCAACCGCCACCACGGATGAACCACACGTGGGTAAACCCCGCCTCACGCAACCGCCGTGCGAAATCCGGCGGAACTGCACACCCCGGAACGATCGTCGCTACGGGACTCGCTGCCGCGCCGCGGGAGGCGTTCCACAGGTTGGCGCCTTCCGGCGGGCTGGTCGTGAGAAGCAGCACCTGGTTCCCCCTCTTGCCCTCAATGGGGTGGGCATAATGCAGCATCGGCCCAGGCGTAGCGCCAAACGGAAGCCCCTTTGAGTGAAGCGCCAGCCCGTCCCACACGGGCCGCTCTGGTCGCCAGAAGTACAAGCACTCGCGCAGTCCATCGGAGCCGTCAACAGTCCAGAGTAGTCGGGCGCCGGGATTCACGATTTTCCGTTTGCCTTCCTCTCCCCAGCAGCCGGGCACGCCTGCCGTGAACTCCGCCAACTCGCCCAGCACATCAACCGCATACAGCGAGCCACGACGGCTCTGGGTCGCGCCCCCCGAAAGCCGGATATCGTCATACGTACCGACGCCACGACTCAGCAGCGCATAGATTTCCGAGCCGGAGATCTCATTCCTGTTTCGAATGCGTTCGTATATGTGCGATGTAATTTCGCGCCTCGATCGTCCATCCTGAGCGCCAAGCCACGCCGCCATTCCCTCAGTGGGCGGGTAACCCATTCTCCCTCGCCTACTCATTCGCCCTGCCCGGCACCTCGTGCGCAGTCAGTTCGAGGTACCTCTCTAAGTGGTGCGGCTGGTAGAGGATTTTCCCTCTCGCCCGATTGAAACCCAGCCGTCCCGCCTGCCGCTCCCTCAGCAACGTCATGCGCGATACACCCAATAGCGCAGCCGCCTGTTTCTCCGTGTACGCCAGCAACTCCTTCTCTCCCATCTCGCCCCCCCTCCCTACTGGTTCGCAAGCTCGCCGAACGAGCCGCTAGCAAGTCTCGCAACCGAATCCGACGTGATACGCACGGCTCCACCAATGAACACATCCTCAAGCAACCCTTGGCCTCGGAGTTTGTAGACAGTGGTCCTTGAGAGCGATAGAAGCCGACAAGCTTCGGCGACGGTGAGCAGAAGCCTATTAGTCGTAGGTTGAGGAATTGCCGCCGGTTTGATACACTTATCACGCATTGAACGATCTCCTGTGATGCCCGCCAAGCCCACGATGACCCTGACAGGCAGTAAGGAAGCCGGTATTGGCGTACCGGCTTCGTTTGTTCAAGGTTATGAACTAGAGCGGCTTAGCCACCCACGCCCCGCCTGCACAATGCGCCGACCGCATTCGCGCACAATCTAGCCTCGACGGTCCTCCCCGGCCGACGTACGTCGTAACAGCCATGTGTGGGAGCGTATTTCAGCGGATGCGGTAGCGCGGCCTTGACCACTTACGTTAGTTCCAGTGAATCGACGTGCGCGAACGAGTGCGCGATTGTAGGCGCGACAAACTTCCGGTTCGATTCTGCCGAATTCACTAGGCCGCTCAACCTCACCGAGTGAGGGTGGTTCGGATCGCTTGCAGACTGGGAAGCGGGGTGGGCTTATTGCCGTTCTGCGCTCTTTGTCAACGCGTCCCGTACCCGGTTCAGCGTCTCGCTGTCGGCATTGGCATAGCGGTATGTTGTGGCTACGTCGGAATGGCCAAGTATCCTCCCGACCTCCGCCAGCTGAATCCCTCCACGAACGAGCCTCGTGGCGGCGGTGTGTCGCAAGTCGTGAAAGCGCAAGTCCGGCACGCCTGCCTTGGACCGGGCGTTGTTAAAACTGGTCTTCACGTTGTTGCGGATGCCGAACAGCGTATCCTCGGGCTGTCGCGCCAGAACGAGGGGACGGAGCATTTTCGCGAGCCTGGGGGTGATAGGCACCACGCGTCCTTTCTGCGTCTTGGTGTGCGTTTCGCGAATCGTGATTACCTTCGCCTTCAGGTCCACATCGGCCGTGTGGAGCTTTAGTAACTCGCCCCGGCGGCAACCAGTTTCCAGTGCTGCGAGCACCAACGCCTCAAGCACTTCATTCGGGGATTCCCGGCACGCGGCCAATAACCGCTTCTCTTCATCGTGGGAGAGAATCCGTGTTCGGCTCTTCTCGTCGGCGGGGGTTATAAGCGGCTCGCCCAGATTAAACGGATTCTTGCGTATCCATCCCTCTCGTTCCGCAATACTCAGCATTCGGCGCAACGCAGCCAGAATCCGGTTGGCGTTCGCAATGGTCCGCTTCGCCTTTTTCGGCTGTTCGTCTGCGCTGGCTTCGGCGTCGGCATCACTCGTGGGGCGTCGCCCCTGCTCTTCTGCGAGCAGTTCAAGGCGAAGTGTACGGAGATCACCAAAGGTAATCGACTCAAGCAGCTTCGCTCCTAGCTTGCGCTTTAGCGTCTTCACGTACGCAGTTACGCTGCGCCACGACCGAAGCCCCGCCACCTTTCTGCCATCGACGTAGCTTGGCTCGACGACATAGTGCTCCAGATAGTGCTTCGCGATGTCCGCGAACGTCATCATGGAGGGAAGCACGGGAGACTTCGTTGGCGACGCAACCTGCCGCCTGATCTCGGCCAGCAGGTCCACCGCGGCACCTCGGTTCGGCGCAACCTTCCGGATCTCCTTCCGCGCGCCCGTCACTGGATCCGTGTAGCGCAGCCGGGCCGTCCACACGTCGCGGTGCTTGCTGACTGAACCAGCAGCGGAACGCTTCCGCCGACGCTTCCCAGGCTCGTTCCCCATGTACCCTCCCCGTACCCTTTTAGCCAAACCACCAGTGACCGCTGGCTACTCTCAGAACGACCAACCCTGTAGCCATATTCGTTTTGTGGCAGTCGGCAAGTGAGAGATACGACGAGCAAGAGGGCGTGCCTCGTCCTTCGGATCTGAGGGTTGGGGGTTCGAGTCCCTCCGGACGCGCCAGATCGATTGGGTTGTTCCTCCAGCCTCCTTCGAATTCCGCACACGACGCCTGTTCGAGGGCGTCCGCTCCCACCGATTCGACTCTACGGGCTGCAGCACTTGCCTGGCGCGCATCCTGCCTTGATCGCGTCGTCGCTCGACTAAAAGCGGGCGGAACAGCCACCCGGCAGCTCGTACGGCATACGGCCTTGGCGGCCATCGTCCCGAGGCGGAGGTCCCCCGATTCCACCTATCGTCGGTAGCGGTGCGCGGGGCGCGGCTTCGGGATAAACTCTCGCCGACAGAGATCGAAGCCTTGCTCCGGACAGCTAAGACGGCTTTCCTCATGCTCGTTGTGCTCGCCGCCCTCCCCGCCGCGGCGCTGCAGAGCCGTTCCCTTTCCGACCTGCATCTCGAGGTAATCCAGAGCGAACTGCCGCAGACCACGGTCCACTCGATCCTGCAGTCGCGCGACGGCTACCTCTGGGTCTCGACCTACGAAGGGGTCGTCCGCACGGACGGAATCACGTACCAGGTGTTCGACCGGCCTTCGACGGGCGGCGGTCTCGCGGCGAACGGGGTCCTCGTGATGTACGAAGACAGCCGCGGCGCGCTTTGGTTCGGCACGTTTCTCGGCGGGGTGAGCCGCTACGCCAACGGTGTCTGGCGGCAGTGGGGATCGGAACAAGGTCTCGACGGGCAGTTCGTCCGCGCGATCGGGGAATCCGGTGACGGGACGATCTGGATCGGCACGAACACGGGGCTCTTCACGATCCGTGACGACGATGCGACCGCGACGAAGGAGCCCCGCCTCGCCGGAGGGGTTCGCCGTCTCGTGGCGACTCCGGACGGTGACATCCTCGTGGGCTTCGAAGACGGCAGGCTGCTGCTCGTTACGCCGACGGGAGAGTTGACCGACTTTTCGCGCTCTCTCCCGGGCCAGGGCGTCTTCGCGATCGCGACGGCGCCCGACGGCACGATCTGGGCCGGGACCGACGGCGGCGGCCTCTTCCGCCTAACCGGGGGCCAGGTCTCGAAGTTCGGCACGGCCGAGGGGCTCAGCAGCGAGAAGATTCGCGCGTTGATGCTCGACCCCGACGGAACGCTCTGGATCGGCACCGAGGGCGGCGGTCTGAACCGGATCGTCGGCGGACGGGTCGAGTCGCTCCAGACGACGAACGGGCTGCCTAACGACATCGTCCGCGCGATCTTCCGGGACCGCGAAGGCACGGTCTGGCTCGGCACGAACGGCGGCGGCCTCGTCGGGCTGAAGCTCAAGAAGTTCACGCTCTACACGACGCGGCGCGGAATGTCGTCGGACGCCGTGCGCGTGATCCTGGAGGCGCGCGACGGCGCGATCTGGATCGGCACCGACGGCGGCGGCGTCAACGTCGTCCGCGACGGCGCGATCTCGGTGATGGGCCGGGCGCAGGGGCTGCCGAGCGAGTTTGCGCGCTCG
>JAMPYE010000013.1 GCA_023700825.1 Thermoanaerobaculia bacterium
CGCGCGCCGCCTTCGCGACCCGCAGCGCGCCGACGATGAAGAAGAGGTAGAGCGTGAGCAGTACCAGAACGCCGACGAAGCCCCACTCCTCGGCGAGGACCGCGAAGATGAAGTCGGTGTGGCGTGCAGGGAGATACTCGAGCTTGGCCTGCGTCCCTTCTCCGAATCCCTTCCCGGTGATTCCGCCCGAGCCGATCGCGATCTTCGACTGCATGACCTGATATCCCCGGCCGCGCGGGTCCCGCTCAGGGTCGAGGAAGGTCATGACTCGCTCTTTCTGGTACGACTGTAGAAAGCCGAACCAGACGATCGGCGCTGCCAGCAAGACGATGAGGATCGCGATGATCCAGAAGCGGGGGCGGATTCCGCCGAGAAAGAGCGCGGCGAACGCGACGGGCACGAACATCGCCGCCGTGCCGAAATCGGGTTGAACGACGATCAGCCCCACGGGCAGGCCGACGATGACCGAGAGCAAGAGAAACGAGCGCAGGGTGAGGTAACGCTCGGTGTGGCCTTCGAAGTACTTGGCTACGAGAAGTGCAGTGAAGATCTTGACGAACTCCGAAGGCTGGAACTGGAAACCTCCGATGTGGACCCACGATCTCACGTTCGCAGTTCGCGGCCCCCAGATCAGCAGATAGACCAGGAGCGCGAGCCCGATTCCCCATAGCGCCGGCGAGATGTCGAGCAGGATTCGGTAGTCGACGAAGGTGAAGATCAACATCGCGACGACGCCGACGGCGACCCAGATCAGCTGGCGTCCGAACAGCGCGGCGTCTTTACCTTCCGCGGTCGCGCTGTAGACGAGCACGCAGCCGATCGCCGCGATGAGAATCGCGGTGCCGAGAAGGTTCAGGTCGAGTCGCGACAGTGTTCGCGAGTTGATGAACTGACCGAGAGGCCCGGTCGACGTCGAGCTCTCGAAGCGCTCGGTCATCTGCCTGCTCCCGTCGCGGGCGCGGGCGGCGCGGTCGTCGGAATCCCCGCCGGATTCGAAGGCGTGCGCGCGTGCTCCCCGTAAATCCTGTCGGCGAAGACGGTTTCGTACAGGATTCGCGCGAGCGGCGCCGCGTCGGCGCCGCCATGTCCTCCGTGTTCGATGAACACGACCACCACGAGCTCTGCGTTCTCCTTCGGCGCGTAGGAGGCAAACCATGCGTGGTCGCGGAACTTGAAGGGGAGGTCCTCGGCGCGGACCCAGCCTTCCTGCGCGATGACCTGAACCGTGCCGGTCTTGCCGGCGACGTCGAGCCCCTCGACGCGCGATCTCGACCCGGTGCCGCCCGGCTCGTTGACGACTCTCCAGAGTCCGTTGCGCACCGCCGCGAGGGCGTCACCGCCGAGCTTGATCTGGTGGAGCACCTTCGGCGGGACGGTAAGCGTCTGCGAGTGGCCCGTGGCGTCGGTGACCTGGCGCTGACGGAGCACGTGGGGCTGGTAGACCGCTCCGCCGTTCGCGATCGCCGCCATCATGTTCGCAACCTGCAGCGGGGTCACCAGCAGCGGGCCCTGCCCGATCGCGACCGAGATCGTCTCGCTCGGGTACCACTTCCGTTTCTGTTTCTCCCGCGCCCACGACTCCGACGGGACGAGGCCCGGCTTCTCTCCTTCGAGATCGATCGTCGTGAGCTCACCGTAGGTGAGGAGGTGCGAGTAATCCGCGATCCGGTTCACCCCGAGCCGCGAGCCGAGGTTGTAGAAGAAGACGTCGCAGGAGACCTTGATCGCCTGCTCGAGGTTCACCGAGCCGTGGCCGTTCCTGTTCCAGCAGCGGAACCGGCGCCCGTGGAACGCCTCGCTCCCGGTGCAGTGGAAGGTCGTCGATTCATTGATGACCCCGAGCTCGAGGCCGGCCATCCCCATGACGATCTTGAAGACGGAACCGGGAGAGTAGAGCCCCTGGATCGACCGATTCACTTCGATGCGGAACGGGTTCGAGAGAATCGTCTTCCACACTGCCGTGGTGAATCGCTTCGAGTAGATGTTAGGGTCGTAAGCGGGGCTCGAAACGAGCGCGAGCACCTCCCCGGTGCGCGGGTCGAGCACGACGCACGAGCCGACCATCTCGTTCTCCATGAAGAACTGCTCTGCTTTGCGCTGGAGGTCGAGGTCGATCGTCAGGTAGATGTTCTGCCCGCGAACGGGCTCGCGGCTCAGCTTGTCGTACTCCTCCTTCACGCGGCCGTGACTGTCGACGACGATGAGCTTCGCGCCGTCCTTTCCCCGAAGCTCGGCGTCGTAGACGAGCTCGACGCCGCGACGCCCGACGAGGTCACCCATGCGAAGCTCGGCCCGGCGTTTGAGCTCGGCCGCCGTCGCTTCCCCCATGTAGCCGAGCACGTGCGCCGCGATCGTGCCGTTAGGGTAGTTGCGACTCGCGCTGCTCTCGACCGAGAGCGCGGGAAAGGTGAGCTTCCCCGTCTCGATCGACGCGACCTGCGGAATGGTCAGATCCTCGGCGATCGTGAGCGGCTGGCTGGGTGGCGTGGCCTTGCCCTTTTCGATGCGGCGGGCCACCTCGGCTTCGCTGATCCCGAGCACGGAGGAGACGAACCGGACGAGGCGCGGCATGTGCTCGGGATCCTGCCGCGACGCCTGGGAGAGCTCGTTGCGCGTAAGCACGAGCGTGTGGGACGGCTGGTTCTCCGCGAGCACGCGCCCCTTGCGGTCCAGGATCAGCCCCCGCTGTGCGCGCACCGTCACGTTGCGAAGCGCGTTCGCCTCGGAGAGGTCGCGGTATTTCTCCGCCTGCACGACCTGGACGTACCAGAACGAGGAGGCGAGGACGACGAAGGCAGCCACGACGGACCAGAGGACGGCGTCGATTCGTCCCTGCAACGTCTTCTCGTCTTCCCTGTAGACCTTCATGTCGTTCCTGGGCCACCCCGTTCAACGCGCGCGCATCGCCGTCCGTTCCTACCAGCTTCGCCGGCGCTGTTCGGTCGTCACGATGTCGGCTCCCAGCACGAGCCGGAGCGACTGGAGCAGGAGCAGGCCGAACAGCGTCGTGACGACGGTTCGCGCGAGCCAGATGTCGATCGCGAAGGGCGTCGGCGTCGCGATGAGGATGCTCGTGAGCGTCCAGACGATGAGCTCCACCCCGAGAGTCGAGCCGGCGAGGCACGCTCCGAAGGCCACGCTGCCGTGCAGCGCGATCTTCGCGCTCACGTACGCGACGGCGTAACCGCAGAGGGTCAATGCGAAGGCGTTCGCTCCGGCGAGCGAAATCGAGAGGGAGTCCTGCACCAGGCCGGCGAGCGCCCCGAGCGCGATGACTCGCGAGAGGCTCCCGCTTCGCATCGCCTGATACGTCACGAGGATCACGTACGGGTTGAAGTAGACGAGCGTGCCGGGCGCGACCTTGTTGAGCGTGGCGTGGATCGCGACCGCGATGACGAGGCCGGCTGCAAAGCGGAGGATCGTCACGGCGCGAACTCCCTCGCGGCCGGGTCCATCTGCCGGGCCTTGAGAACGATCAGGTCCTCGAGGCTCGCGAAGTCGGTGGCGGGAGCACAGCGCACCGTCTTGAACAGGTCTTCGCCCCGCTCGACCGAGGTCACCCTGCCGACGAGGATTCCGGGCGGGTAGACGCCGTCGATTCCAGCCGTGAAGACCCGGTCACCGGGAGCGACGTCGGCAGTGAACGGCACGAAGGCCATCGCGAGATCGTTGCCTCCCGTCCCGCGAACGACGCCTTGCCGCCGCGTGCGCTCGAAATGGACCCCGACCGAGGAGTCCCCGTCGAGAATCAGCTGCACCTTGGAGACGCTCGGCGTGGTCAGCACGACGCGCCCGACGAGCCCTTCGGCGGAGAGGACCGGATCGTTGACGCGGATTCCCTCGTCGGAGCCGCGGTCGAGAATGAGCGACTTGAAGCGGCCGCCGGTATCGAGCATGACCACGCGCGCGAGCGTGGCGGGGAGGTCGACCTGTTCCGAGTAGCCGAGGATCGCGCGCATGCGGGAGAGATCGCCGCTGCGGCCGCGAAGCCCGACGTTCTCTGCGGTGAGCTCGGCGAGGCGGCGGCGCAACTCGATGTTCTCGCGCACCGCCGTGCGCATGTCGAAATATCCGTTCCAGGCATCCGACACGTTGACGTATGCCCAGTCGACCGCCTCGAGGACGGGCGCGAACAGCTGCACGACGCCCCGGATCAGGAAGGTGCGCTCGTCTTCGACCCTGCGCGTTCGCGAGTTCGCGCTCATGAGAAGGAAAAGGGACGCGAGCACGACGATCAGGAACAAGGTCGGCCGGCGTTCGGCGGCGTTCTGCATTCTCGTACGGTCCGTCGTCCCGGGCGCGGCGCTCCGCTCAGTCGATCGAGATCTTCCTCAACAGGCTGAAGTCGGTGAGCATCTTCCCGGTTCCGAGGACGACGCAGGCGAGGGGATCCTCGGCGAGCGACACGGGAAGCCCGGTTTCCTCACGGAGGCGCTTGTCGAGGTTCTTCAGCATCGAGCCGCCGCCGGCGATGATGATGCCCTTGTCCATGATGTCGGCAGAGAGCTCGGGAGGCGTCCGCTCGAGCGCTACGCGAACCGCTTCGACAATCGTCGCGACGGTTTCCGAGAGCGCCTCGCGGATTTCCTCGTCCGAGATGACGAGAGTCTTGGGCACGCCTTCGACGAGGTCGCGGCCCTTGATTTCCATCGTCATCTCCTCGTCGAGCGGGAAGGCGGACCCGATCGCCATCTTGATCTGCTCGGCGGTTCGCTCGCCGATGAGGAGGTTGTACTTGCGCTTGATGTACTGAATGATCGCGTCGTCCATCTCGTTGCCGGCGACGCGCACGGAGCGTGCGTAGACGATGCCGGCGAGCGAGATCACGGCGACGTCGGTCGTGCCTCCGCCGATGTCGACGATCATGTTGCCCGTCGGGTCGGTGATCGGAAGCCCGGCGCCGATCGCGGCGGCCATCGCCTGCTCGATCAGGTAGACCTCGGTGGCGCCCGCGCGCAGCGCGGAGTCTTTGACCGCCCGCTTTTCCACCTGCGTGATCTCCGAGGGCACCGAGATCACGATTCTCGGCTTCACCAGGAAGCGGCGCCCGTGCGCCTTCTTGATGAAGTGGTCGAGCATCTTCTCGGTGACGTCGAAGTCGGCGATGACGCCGTCTTTCATCGGGCGGATCGCGACGATGTTGCCCGGCGTGCGGCCGAGCATTTCCTTCGCTTCGGTCCCGACCGCCTCGACGCGATTCGTCACCTTGTTGACGGCGACGATCGAGGGCTCGCGGACGATGATGCCGCGATTTCTCGCGTAGACCAGAGTGTTCGCAGTCCCGAGATCGATCGCGAGATCGTTCGAGAACATCGAAAGAAGAGAGCGCATCGTCATGTCTGCAGTTTGTCTTTCCGATTCGAGTAGTCGTGCCGCGAATCGCCCCCGGCTTCCTTCGCATCTGCCCTCGGCAGCTGCGGAACTCGCCGGGTAATGGTCGCGTCGGCTTGCGCGGCTGGCGCCTTCGCTCCACTCGGGTTGAAGTGTTGAGGGATGTCCGGGGAGGCAGGAACGGAACGACCCCCCCGGCGTTATTCTTCGACGAAAACGGGGACGCGCTGCAACGACTGGTTTGCTGCGGGATCCACCGCTCTCACGACCACGGTGTTGAGCCCGACCTTGGTGAAGCTCACGAGCTTACGAAATGTTCCGTCCGGCTCGACGCTGATCTCGAGGTCGTCCACGAACACCGTGGCGCCTGCCTCGGCCTTCCCTTCGATCAGGTAGAACTGGCCGCCGAGCGAGGTGGGCTTCTTGAGCTCCAGCGTCGGCGGCGTCTTGTCGGCCGACGCGGTCGGCGTGATGCCGGTGCCGAGCCCGGTCACCCGGAATCGCCGGAACGGCGAGGTCGGGCCCGGCTTTCCGGCGGCGTCGAGCGAGGCGACGCGCCAGTAGAAGCTTCCCTCAGAGGTCACTTTCACGCGGGCCCGGGTATCCGTGCGGCTCGCGTCGATCTCGAGCGCGGAGAAGAGCCGGGAGCGGGACACCTGCAACTGGTACCCGGTTGCCTTCGGCTGAGGAGCCCAGACGAACTCGACCGTCCTCCCCTGCGCGCCCTGGAAGACCTGGTTCTCGGTCGGTGACTGCAGCGCGGGAGGGTAGACGTAGTTGGACTTCGTTCCGAGGTCGCCCTGGTCGGTCGCGGAGAGCTGCTCGCCCTTGTTCAGCGCGACGGCCGTGCCGCCCTTCGCGGGACTGACGGCCGCGGCGCCCTTGATCGCGACGACGCGCGTTGCCTTGTCCTGCTCGTCGACGTCGACCTGCGCGGTCGACTCCGAGCTGATGACGACCTGGGTCCCCGGCGTACGCACGGTTCCCACGTCCTCGGTCGTGTTGATCTCGAGACGGCCCACGCGCATCTCGACGGCGTTGTCCTTGCGGTTGGTCGTGGGGTTGATCGCTGCGTAGACCTCGAGCAGCGCGTTCGCGCCGACGGTGTAGATGGATCCGTTGGAGAAGAAGAGCTCGGCAGAGGCGCCCGAGCCGGTCTTCACCCAGTCACCGTTGAACAGCGGCGTGTTGCGATCGGCCTTCTTCCAGTCGCCGGAACCGCCCTTCTGAAACTCGACCTGGCCTTCCACGGTCAGGAACTGCGCGTCCGACTCGCGCTCGCCGAGGCCGGCGAGGGCGGTGCGAATGATCGCCTGGGCCTCGATTGCCGCGCCCTCGGCTTCCGAGGGCTTTTCTCCGGCGAGCAGCTTCTTCGCCTGGTCGACTTTCAGCTTCGCGCGGTCGAAATCGTTGCGGTACTTCGAGAAATTGCTCGACGCCGCGAGCTCGTTGAGCGACGTCTGCGCGGCCGCGATCGCCTTTTCCGCTTTCTGGCCCGGGGTCTGCTGGCTGCGGTAGTAGAGGAAAGCGCTCGCGCCCACGACCACGATCACGAGTCCCACGATCAGCTGTTTCAGCCGGTCGATCGAGATCAGGTACCAGTCGATGTCCGCGCCCGCCTGGGTTCTCTTGCGTGCACTCATAATTTCTTGACGTGCCGAATCTTACCCGAACGAAGGGCGGTTCGGCCGATCCGTTCTTATAGCATATGACGCTTCGGACAGGAATCGGACCCGCGGGATTGCGGGTCAACCGGGAAATGGTTACACTTCAGCGCTTTTCGAGGGAGGGTGCGGCCGGCAGTTCCCGGGCCGCGCCGGATCGGCATGCGCCGACGCGGCGCGCTCCAGCCACGCCGCGGCTCTCCACAATTCCTGACTCAGTGAGGTGTTTCGCCCATGCTCAAAGTGATGCGTGAAAGTTTCCAGCATCTGAAGTGGATCCTCGTATTCATCGTCGTGCTCTTCGTGCTGCTCGTCTTCGCCGACTGGGGCGGAGGCGGCCAGATGGGGACCGGGGGTTCGAGCGAGCTCGGCTCTGCCGCGGCGCGCGTCAACGGGGACACGATCTCGTTCGACGAGTACCGCCGCGCGCTGTTCTACGCCGAACAGCGCGTCGAGCAGATGTACGGGCAGAAACTCACGCCCCAGATGCGCGAGGCCCTCGGCCTCGAGCAGCAGGTGATCAGCGACCTCGTGAGTCAGACGCTGCTGCTGCAGGAAGCCGAGAGGCTCAACCTCAAAGCGACGCAGGACGAAGTGCGCAAGGCGATCCTCGAGATCCCGGTGCTCAATCCCGAAGGGAAGTTTGTCGGCCCCGAGCTCTACAAGAATTACATCCTCGGTCTCGGCTACGGGACGGTTGCCGACTTCGAGCGCGAGATCGAGCGCGATCTGACGCTGCAGAAGATGCAGAGCGCGATGATCAGCTCCATCGCAATCTCACCGAAGGCGGCCGAAGCGCTCTACCGCCAGCGGAACGAGAACGCGAAGATCCAGTTCGTGCTGTTCGGGGTCGATCGTCTTTCGACCCCCGCCACGGTCACGCCGGCCGAAGTCGAGGCTCACTACAAGGCGAACGCGAACCGTTACGCCCACGGCGAACAGCGGCGCGTGCGCTACCTGATCGCCGACCTCGCGCAGCTTCGCGCGAAGGTCGCGCTCGGCGACGCGGATCTGAAATCGTATTACGATCTGAACCGCGAGAGCTTCAAGAGCCGCGAGTCGGTTCGCGCGCAGCACATCCTCATCCCGGTCTCGCCGACGGCGGGCGAGCCGCTGACGGCGGCCGCGAAGGCCAAGGCCGACGCGCTCGTCGCACAGCTTCGCGGTGGTGCCGACTTCGCCAAACTCGCGCTCGAGCACTCCGAGGATCCCGGCTCCAGGAACAACGGCGGCGACGTCGGCTGGTTCGAGCGCGGGCGCATGGTTCCCGAATTCGAGAACGCCGCGTTCTCCCTCGCGATCGGCGAGATCAGCGAGCCAGTGAAGACCCAGTTCGGGTTCCACATCCTTCGCGTCACCGAGAAGCGGCCCGAAGGGTACAAGTCGTTCGAGGAAGTGAGGGCCGAGCTCACGGAACGCTTCGCCGACGAGCGGGCCCGGACGATGGCGCGCGACGCGATCGCCCTGGCACGGACGAAAGTCGAAAAGGAAAAGCCGAAGGACGAAGCGGCGCTCCGCGCGATTGCGGAGTCGAGCCCTAACGTTGCTCTCAACGACACGCAGTGGTTCGAGAAGAACGGCTCGATCTTCGGCATCGGCCGTCTTCCCGCCCTTTCCGACTGGGCGTTCGGCGCGAATCCGCAGGACGTCAGCGACATCATCGACAGCGATCGCGGCCCCGTCGTCGGCTGGCTCGAGGCGAAGCGCGACGCCGGGATCGCCGATCTCGCAGACGTGAAGGATCGCGTCGAGGCCGACGCTCGTCGCGCCAAGGCGTCGAGCTCCGCGGCCGCCGAGCTCAAGGCTCTCGCGGGGAATCAGCCGATCGACGCCGTCGCGAAGAAGCTCGGCGTGAACCTCGAGGAGTCGACGGTCACGCGCACGGCGCCGATCCAGCAGCTCCCGGGCGACGTCTCTCCGCTCGTCGACGCCGTGCTGGCGTCGGCCGTCGGGCAGACGGTCGGGCCGATCGCCGTCGAACAGGGCGCGGTGATCGCGAAGGTCATCGAGAAGAAGGAGTTCGATCCCGCGACGTGGGCCACCGACCAGGTGCAGTTCACCGAGAGCCTGCGCGCGACGGAAGCCCGTCGCATGCAGATGTCGCTGCTCGAGAAGCTTCGCGCCTCGGCAAAGGTCACCACCAACGACCAGCTCCTCGGCAAGGCGGCGCAGCCCCGGGTCTGAGCCCCCGGGCAAATCGCAACGAGACACCCGAGGCGCACGGCAACGTGCGCCTCGCCGTTTGAGGGAGAGAAGACCCATGACGAACATCCTCCCGGCGTGGAACGAGCCGGCGATCCGCGTGTTGATGATGCCGCGCGACACCAACGCGCACGGCACGATTTTCGGGGGCGTGATCCTCTCGTACATCGACCAGGCGGGCGCGATCGAGGCGCGTCGGCAGGGCTGCGTGCTCATGGTGACGGTCACCATGGACAAAGTCGTCTTCCATCATCCGGTGCAGGTTGGCGATCTGGTCAGCTTCTGGGCCGAGACCGTGCGCATCGGGACGACGTCGATCACCGTGAACGTGGTGGTCAAGGCTCACCGCCCGGGAATCGAACGGCATGAGGACACGGTGACCGAGGCACAGGTCGTCTACGTGAACGTCGGCGAGAACGGGAAGCCGCTTGCGATACCGCCGCGCGGCTGATCAGCGCTTGCGCTGCGCATCGCGTGCGCGGCGGAACTCGTCCAGCTTCGTCCGGATCTGCTTCTCGACCCCGGAGTCCTTCGGCTCGTAGAAGCGGCGTCCCGCGAGCGATTCGGGAAGGCAGTCCATCGGCGCGGTCTGCGCATCGAAATCGTGCGCGTACTTGTAGCCGGCGCCGTACCCGATCTCCTTCATCAACGAAGTCGGCGCGTTGCGGAGGTGGAGCGGCACGCCGGGGTCGTCCCCTTCGCGCACTTCGCGCCGCGCATCTTCGTACGCGGTGTAGATCGCATTCGACTTCGGAGCCTGAGCGAGATAGACCGCCGCCTCGGCGAGGGCGATTCCGCACTCGGGCATGCCGACGAACTCGACCGCGCTCTTGGCCGCGATCGCGATCCGTAGTGCCCCGGGGTCGGCGAGGCCGATGTCTTCCGACGCCGCGCGCACGATCCTGCGCGCGACGAACATCGGATCTTCGCCCCCTTCGAGCATTCGCACGAGCCAGTAGATCGCCGCGTCGGCATCGCCGTTGCGAATCGACTTGTGGAGTGCCGAGATCAGGTTGTAGTGCGACTCGCCCGCCTTGTCGTGAGAGAGCGAGCGGCGATGGAGGATCGTCCTGACGGCCTCCCGCGAGAGCGGCTCGCCGCCGGGATCCGAAGTCTCGACGACCATCTGAAGGCTGTTCAGCGCCTGCCGCCCGTCGCCCCCCGAGATCGCGGCGATGAAGTCGAGGGCCTCCGGGGAGATCGCGACGCGGCGGCTCCGCACGATCTCGTCCTCGAGCGCGCGGTGCAGGATGCGAAGGATGTCGTCGTGCTCGAGCTGCGGAATGACGATCACCTTGCAGCGCGAGAGGAGCGCCGAGTTGACCTCGAACGACGGGTTTTCCGTCGTCGCGCCGATCAGCACGATGTCACCGTGCTCCACGTACGCGAGGAACGCGTCCTGCTGCGCCTTGTTGAAGCGGTGGATCTCGTCGATGAAGACGATCGTGCGCGTGCCGCGCGTCTCGCGTGCGCGCCGCGCGTCCTCCATGATCGACTTCACTTCCTTGATGCCCGAGCTCGTCGCGGAGAAGGTGACGAAGGTCGATTGCGTCGTCGCGGCGATGATTCTCGCAAGCGTCGTCTTCCCCGAGCCCGGTGGTCCCCAGAAGATCAGCGACGGCACCCGGTCGCGCTCGATCGCGGTGCGGAGGAACTTGCCCGGCGCGAGCAGCTCGTCGAGCCCGACGACCTCGTCGAGGGTGCGAGGGCGCATCCGCTCGGGCAGGGGAGACGAAGCCTCCGCCGCCGCGTTTTTTTTGGGGGGCCAGTCGTCGAAGAGCGTCACGGCTTTCTCAGCTCCCGCAGAGAACCGACCAGTCGGCGTTGCCGCCGGAGACCACGACCGCGACGGGACCCTCGGGGTGCAGGCGGCCTTCCAGCAGCGCAGCCAGGCCGAGCGCGCCGGTCGGCTCGATCAGGAGTTTCGTGCGGCTGATCGCGAACCTCGTCCAGTGCAGCAGCCTCTCGTCGTCGATCGTCTCGATGTCGCGCACCCGCTCGCGGATGATCGCGAAGTTCCACTTGCCGACGGCGAGCGTGCGGGCTCCGTCGGCGATGGTCGAGGGTGGCGCGATCTCCACGATCTCGCCGCGCCGGAACGACTGCTGACCGTCGTTGCCCGCCTCGGGCTCGACGCCGTAGACCGCGACGCCGGGAAGCATCGAGGTCGCGGCGAGGCTCACGCCCGCGAGCAGGCCCCCGCCGCCGAGCGGGACGAGGATCGACCTAACCTCGGGCCATTCCTCGGCGATCTCGAGACCGACGGTTCCGGCGCCCGCGATGATCGCGGGATGGTCGAACGGCGGGATGACGGCTGCTCCGGTCTCCTCGGCGATCGAGCGGGCCACGGCATCGCGCGTCGCCGAGGTGACTCCCGCCTGCACCACGCGCGCGCCGTAGCCGAGCGTGGCGTCGACCTTCGCCTGCACGGAATTCTCGGGCATGACGATCGTCGCGGGGATGCCGAGCAGTTTCGCGGCGAGGGCCACTCCCTGGGCGTGGTTGCCGGAGGAGAACGCGACGACTCCGCGTTTTCGCGCCTCCGGGTCGATTCCGAGCAGCGCGTTCATCGCGCCGCGGATCTTGAACGCACCGGCCCGCTGGAGGTTTTCGCACTTGAGCCGAACCTCGACCCCTGCGATTGCGGAAAGCGTCCGGCTCGTGAGCAGGGGCGTTCTCGCGACCCAGGGTTTGATGCGGTCGCGGGCAGCTTGGACGTCGTCGAGAGTGAGGTCGGATTGCCGGGTCACAGGGGCGTAGTATAAACTTCCACGCAAAGGACAAGTCAGGATCGGTCCCGCACGGGACTGATCCTCACTTATTTGACTCTGGGGCGTGCGGGAGAGTATCGTTGACGAGTCAAATTCCGCGCGACCGTCGATAGCTGGGGTTGGAGGTGTGGGTTATGTGGAGAATGGTTACCCGCGGGCTGGTCCTCGGGCTCATGATCATGGGCCTTGTTTCGTCTGCGTCAGCCCAGACGGAATTCATCGCTTTTCTCGAAAAACCGCTCGCCAACGAGACCGTCTCAGGGATGGTTCTCGTTCAGGGCTGGGCGGTCGATCCGGTGGGTATCTCCAGGATCGATCTAATCGTCGACGGCCAGTTCGTGCATTCGGCGAATCTCGCGCTGCCGAGAACGGACGTGATCGATGCGCACCCTGACTGGGGTGGTTCGCAGACTCGCGTACCCGGGTTCCAGACGGGGTTCTCCGCCGCGCGCTATTCGAACGGCACGCACACCGTGATGGTCCGCGTCTTCACGGACGACAACAAGGCGTACGAAGTCGGACACCGGACGATCTTCATCGACAACACGATCAACCAGCCTCCGTTCGGTTACGTCGACACTCCGGGGACCTCGGCGATCTACGACGCCAACGGTTCGTTTCCGGTCGGCGGCTGGGCTGCGGACGTGGACGGGATCGCGCGCATCGATGTCGAGATCGACAATCTCAGCACCCAGGCGGGCGTGTACGGGAGCGCGAGACCGGACGTTCATAACTCGTTCCCGGATCTGCCGTCGGCCATGTTCAGCGGCTTCGTTGCGCAGGTCGACACGACCCGGCTCGTCGACGGAGTACACAGCCTCGTCGTGAAGGCGACCGACCGAAAAGGCCTCACGCGAACCCTCGGGCGCCGGACGATTCAGGTATTCAACAGCACGAACAACCTTCGCCCGTTCGGCTCGCTCGACGAGCCGCAGCGGGATGCGGTTCTCTACGGCACCTGCCGTGACATCGGTCCGATCGTCTCGCCCGTCATCGACGTGACGAACCGCATCACCCCGGTGCGCGGCTGGGCGCTCGACCTCGGAACACGCGAAGACACGGGGCGCGTCGCCTACGCCGAGCTGCTCATCGACGGTGTTCGCTGGTACTCGACCGACGACTGCCGCTTCGACACGACGTTCAACGCGTACATCGACTGCTACGGCCTGCCGCGCTCCGATGTCTCGAAGTACTACCCCACGCATCCCGATTCGCCGCGCTCCGGCTTCTACTTCGCCATGGACGTGGGCACGCTGGTCGCAAGCGCCGGTCTCCGCGAGGGACACCACTCTCTCAAGGTTCGCGTCGGCGACCAGGAGCAGACCTTCGCCGAGCTGCCGGGCACGTCCGGTGTGCCGGTGTTCTTCAGCTGCATCCGTCCCGATCAGTTCGCGCCGATCGGCTACATCGACTACCCGCGCAACTTCGATTTCCTGAAGGGCACCGTCCAGTTCCTCGGATGGGCGCTTCCGAACGTTGCAGGGGTTGAGATCTCGATCGACGGCACGGTTGCCGGCCTGGCCGAGTACGGATTCCTGCGTACCGACGTCGCGGCCGTGTACCCGACTTTCGGGAACAACGTCGTGCGAAGCGGATGGCGCTTCTTCTTTGACTCGACGCAGCTCGCGGATGGACGGCATCGGATGACGGTCACCGCGCTCAACGCATCCGGCGTTCGTTCGGAGATCGGCTCGGTCGACTTCTACGTCGACAACCTCCGTCCGTAATTTCAAAGCCACTACACCCCACCACGAAAGGCCCGGCAAACGCCGGGCCTTTCCTTTTTCCTGAAGAAAGATTGGTCGGGTAGAGGGCGGCGCGCCCGCAGGATGCCAGCGCCTATCTGGCGTGACGACCCACGACGCGATTGCGGCCGGCCGCCTTCGCCGCGCGCATGGCTTCCTCGGCGGCGGCGACGAGCACGGCGGGGGACGACGTCTCTGACGGCTCTGCCGTGGCAACGCCGATGCTGACCGTCACGATCCCCGCTGCCGATGCCTCGTGGGGCAGCGACAGTTCGCGGACGCTCTGGGCGAGCCGCTGGGCAACGGCGAGGGCGGCATCGTGCGCGGTCGACGGGAGCACGACGACGAACTCCTCGCCACCATATCGGGCGAGCAGGTCGCCCGCGCGGCTGATTCCTGCCGACAGCGCGTCCGCCACGGAACGAAGGCAATCGTCGCCGCTCGCGTGGCCGCTGCGCTCGTTGTAAAGGCGGAACTGGTCGATGTCGGCGAGGAGCAGCGAAACGGAAGTTCCCGTTCGCGCGGCGCGCTTCCACTCGAGCTCCATCGCGGTGTAGAAGCGCTTGACGTTGCCGACGCCCGTAAGATCGTCGTGCATCGACTGCAGGGTCGCCGCGCCGCGCGCCTCGTCCAGCGCGATCACGGCCCGGCCGAGCTCGGCGCGGAGCCGGCCGACTTCGCCGCGGAGCGTCACGAGCTCCGCCTGGATGCGGAGCTTCTCGATGAGCTCGAGATCCGAGAAGGGCTCCACGATGCAATCGGAGGCTCCGGTTTCGAAGGCCCGCTGGCGTTCGCCCTCCTCCGCGGTCACCGAGGCCACGACCGGCACGCGCTCGGTGCGGGCCGTTTCGACGAGGTCGAACACGTCGCGAAATGCCCCCGTGAGGCGGACCACGAGCAGATCGCAGTCTCCTTCCCGAATCGCCTGCAACGCGGCCCATGGCGGAGCGGATCTCGCGGTGAAGCCCGCGTTCCGCACCGCTTCCACGGGTCCGGCATCGACGAAGCCGACGAGAATCGCGCTGCCGTTAATCGAGTCGCTCATGTCAGTTCGTGCAACCGAGAGTCTAGCGCGAATTCGCCCCGCAGGAGAGGTCGGCGGCACGCTCCAGGATGCGGCGATTCAACGTATACTCTTGGGATTCGAAACACACCGCAATTAACCGCGCCAGCGCGGGAATCGAGGGCCTGACGATGAAACTCACACCTTTCGCGAAGATCTTCATCACAGTGATCATTCTGGGCGTGGTCGCCTACGCGGCCTGGCATTACAAGGGGACCGATCTGCGCAAGTGGGCGACCGGCAAAGAGGACGGCAAGCAGGCGACGACCGAAGGCCTCTCCCAGTCCGACTTCGCCGCGCTGAACAACGCTCCCGCCGACCCGGACCGCGGAGTCGGCTCGACCGGCGTCGCAGCCGCGTCGCTGTCGGGGGCCGGGAAGCTCGATCGTCCGCTGGTCGTCGCCATCAACACATGGGCGGGCCATGCGCCCGGGGTCGTGTTCAACGGCGGCATGGATCCGAGCGCCGCGTCGAGCTACCGCCAGAGGTTCGGCCTCGACGTGAAGTTCGTGCTGATCGAAGATCCCGCCGCGAAGCTCGCGGCGTTCCGCAAGGGCGACGTCGACATCATGTGGGACACGGTCGACAACTGGGCGCGCGAAGCGTCGATCCTCGCCGAGCAGAACCAGAAGGCGAAGTCGATCCTTCTGCAGGACTGGTCGCGCGGCGGCGACGGCATCGTGTCGCTGTCGTCGATCAAGTCGATCGAGCAGCTCAAGGGTCACAAGGTCGCCTGCACGCAGTTCACCCCGTCGCACTTCCTGCTGCTCTACGTGCTTGCGCAGTCCGGGCTTTCCCCCGAGGACCGGTCGCAGGTCGAGAAGGACATCGTCTTCACGCAGGACGCGCCGGCCGCCGCCGCGATGTTCAAGGCGAAGCAGGTCGATGCGGCCGTGACGTGGGAGCCCGATCTTTCGGGCGCCGTCGCCGCGCGCGAGGACGAGGCGCACGTGCTCGTGTCGACGACAGCGGCCTCGAACATCATCGCCGACACGCTCGTCGCGCGACAGGACCTGATCGATCGCTACCCCGAGACGGTTCGTGATTTCGTTCATGGCTGGCTCGAAGGGATCGAGGTCATGAAGAAGGACCCGGCGTCGTCGTACGACATCGTCGGGCGCGCGCTCAAGCTCGACACCGAGACGGTGTCCGGCATGCTCTCCGGACTGAAGCTGACGACCTTTGCCGACAACGCACAGTTCTACGGCCTGTCCGGCGGCAAGCCTCACTACGACACGCTCTTCAACACGGCCTTCGTGATCTGGAGAAAGAAGGGGCTCGTGACCCGATCGGTCGACGCGAAGGACTGGGCGGATCCGCGCTTCCTCTCGGCGCTCGCGTCGCAGTACCCGGGACAGAAGGTGGAGGAGCCGAAGATCGCGGCGAAGCCGCCCTCGAAGAACGACCGGGCGATCATCAACAAGCAGATTCAGATCCACTTCACGCCCGGCTCCGACGAGATCATGGCGGGCTCGTACTTCGTCCTCGACGCGCTCGGCGACACGATGACGTCGTTCGGCAACACCTATCTCCGAGTCGAGGGGAACACCGACTCGACCGGTCCGGCCGCACTGAATCTCACGTTGTCGGACAAGCGCGCCATCGCCGTGAAGAACTACATCGTGAAGAACTTCCCCAACATCGAGCCGTCGCGTTTCCAGACGATCGGCCGCGGCTCGGCGAACCCGCTCGCGACGAACGAGACCGAGGCCGGGCGGCAGATGAATCGCCGCACCGACATCAAGGTCGTTCTCAGCGAGTGACGAACTTCAATACCTGACACTGCATGAAGGGCGCCCCCGGAAGGGGGCGCCCCGCGGAGCCGGCCATGGCAAGACGACGCCAGTTGTTCGCTCTTCGCGAGCCGATGCGCAGTTCGACCGCTCTCGTGGTCGGCCTCGTCGCGCCGATTCTCGTGATCACCGCGTGGTGTGTGGCGACCTACGGGGGGCTCACGCCGCCCGACTTCCTTCCCTCTCCGACCGACGTGATCAAGGGAACGCTGCAGCTCTTCTTCGAACACGATCTCGGGATGGCAATCTGGATCTCGACCCGCAGAATTCTCATCGCGTTCGCTCTGGCATCGGCGATCGCGCTCCCGCTCGGCGTGCTCATGGGCGCATTCGAGCCGGTCAACCGCTTCTTCGAGCCGATCGTCGCGCCGCTGCGCTACATGCCCATCTCGGCGTTCATCCCGCTGCTCATCCTCTACTTCGGCATTTACGAGAAGCAGAAGATCGCCTTTCTCTTTCTCGGCGTGTTCGTCTACCTGCTCCCGGTCGTCGTGTCGGCGATTCGTGTCGTGCCCGAAGAGCTCGTGCAGACGGCGCGGACGCTTGGGGCCGGACGCTGGCAGGTGATTCGTACGGTGCTGCTCCCTTCGGCGCTCCCGGAGATCTTCGACTCGTTCCGCGTGATGAACGCGATTTCGTGGACGTACGTGATCCTCGCCGAGATGGTGAACCCATCCGGTCTCGGCTACATGGTCGAGCTTGCGCGGACGCATCACAAGCCGTCGTGGTCGTTCGCGGGCCTGCTCGTGATCGGAGGCATCGGCCTCGTGACTGACGGGATCATCCGCGCGGTGTCGGCGATGATGTTCCGCTGGAAGGAGAAGAGCTCGTGAGCGACACGCCGCAGCCGCAGGCAGGAGAGCCGGGGACGGTCGCCGTGACGGTGGACCGAAGCGGGAAGCGCGAACCGACCTGGGTTCCGCCCGACCAGTCGGGGCCGATGCCGCGGCTCCGCGTAAAGGACCTTTCCCACACGTACGTCGACAAGACGGGCCGCGGCACCGAAGCGGTCCGCGACATCTCGTTCGACGTCGTCGACAAGCCGGGAACCGGGGAGGTCATCGTCTTTCTCGGCCCTTCGGGGTGTGGGAAGTCGACGATCCTCAAAGCCGTAGCGGGGCTGATCGTGCCGACGAAGGGCGACGTCTTCCTCGACGGCAAGTTGATCGAGGAGCCGGGGCGCGACCGCGGCATGGTGTTCCAGCAGTACACGTCGTTCGGATGGCTCACCGTCCGGGAGAACGTCGAGTACGGTCTCAAGCTGCACGGCACGCCGCGGGCCGAGCGTCGCAAGCTCTCGCAGAAGTACCTCGAGGAAGTCGGGCTCGCGGAATTCGGGGACCACTTTCCGAAGGACCTCTCGGGCGGGATGAAGCAGCGCGTCGCGATCGCGCGCACGCTCATCAACAAGCCGCGCGTGGTGCTCATGGACGAACCGTTCGGGGCGCTCGATCCGCAGACGCGCTGGGGAATGCAGAGCCTCCTGCTCGACGTGTCGCGGCAGGAAGACAACACGATTCTCTTCGTGACGCACGACGTCTCGGAGGCGGTCTACCTGGCCGACAGCGTCTACGTTCTTTCGGCCAGGCCCGCGCGGATCCTCCACCGGGTCAACGTCCCGTTCTTCGCGAATCGCGACGCCAGCCTCAAGTCGACGAGAGAGTTCCGGGAGATCGAGGAGAAGCTCCTCGACCTGCTTTACTCGAGTTGAAATCGCGCGGGCCGCGCCCGCCGCCGAAGGAGAACCCAATTCATGCGCTTCCGTCCCTTCGTGATTCCAGCACTCGTCTCGTTGGTCGTCGCCGCCGCTCCCGCCCTCGTCGCGGAGGATCCGCCGAAGGGCCCGTGGACCGGCTCCGCGGAGCTCTCGTACGTCGCAACCGGCGGCAACACCGATACGCAGTCGATCGGCGTCGGCGGAGCACTTCAGTACAAGCCCGGCATCTGGGCATACGAGTTCAAGGTGAGCTACGTCGAGGCGGAGAATGAGGGCGAGACGACTGCCGAGAAGCTCGCGGCGATGTTCGGCGCGAGCCGCCCGATCACGGAGCGTCTCGACTACTACGCGCGCGCCTCGTATCTGTCCGACGAGTTTTCCGGCATCGACTCGAACATCAGCGGCGATACGGGCGTCTCCTGGAAGGCGCTGACGGGAGAGAGGCAGTTCCTCGATCTCGGTGCAGGCGTCGGCTACACGTCGGAGTCGCGGTCCATCGGGGAAGACAGAGACTTCGCGACCGGCACGGTGTTCGCGAAGTACAAGTGGGTGTTTTCGAAGAACGCGGAGTTCACCGACGACGCGACCTACATCCACGACGTCGAGGATTCCGACAACTGGCGCTTCCTCAACAACGCAGCCGTGAGCGCCGCGATCAACTCCGTCTTTTCGCTCAAGGCGTACTACAAGGTCGTTCACCTGAACGAGCCGGTCGCCGGGTTCGAGGAGACCGACAGCACGACCGGCGTCTCGCTGGTCGCGAAGTTCTGAGCAGGTTCCTGCAGGCCGTGGGTGAGGCAGCCGCAGCGACCGACGACATCGATGTCGCAGCTGCCGCGCTCGCCCGGTTCATCACCGCCGCCGGGCAAGTCGTCGTTCTCTCCGGCGCCGGCTGCAGCACCGAGTCGGGCATTCCGGACTACCGGAGCCCCGGCGGCGCCTGGAGCCGCCACAAGCCGGTTCAGTTCGGTGAGTTCGTGCGAAGCGCTGCGGCCCGCCGCCGGTACTGGGCTCGAAGCTACGCCGGGTGGTCGCGCTTTGCGGCGGCGCAACCGAATCCAGCGCACGCGGCGATCCGCACGCTCGAGGATCTCGGTCTGCTCGCGCACGTCATCACGCAGAACGTCGACGGGCTCCATCAACGAGCGGGCAGTCGCGGCGTCATCGAGTTGCACGGCTCGAACCACCGCGTGGTCTGTCTCGCCTGCGACGGCGCGTGGCCGCGAGAAGAGATTCAGTCGAGGATTCGGGATGCCAATCCGCACTGGGTCGCCGCGAACTCCGCCGCGGCGCCCGACGGCGACGCCGATCTCTCGGACGAGGACATCGAAACATTCGAAACGCCCCGGTGCCCGGAGTGCGGTGGAGATCTCAAGCCCGACGTCGTCTTCTTCGGGGAGAACGTGCCGCGCGATCGGGTGGAGCGTTCGTTTGCCATCGTCGACGACGCTCGAGCGATGCTCGTCGTCGGCTCGTCACTGACGGTCTGGTCGGGCTACCGCTTCGTGCTTGCCGCGAAGGACCGTGGAAAGCCGGTGGCGATTCTCAACATCGGGCCGACACGGGGCGATGCTCTCGCAACCTTGCGTGTGGCGGCGACCTGCGGACCCGCTCTCTCTCGCGCCGTCGAGAGGATCGCGTTCGACAATCGCTGAATCTCGACCGCCGGCGATGCTCCCGCCGAATCGTCAACCGCCGCGCGGCTTCCCCTTCTGCTTCGACTTCGCGCCGGCGGCGCGGAGCTTCCCGAGCGCGGCGTTCAAGGGATTGTCTCGATGAAGAAACGGCACGACGGGCTTCTCCCGATACCCGAGCTCTGCGCGTATCGCGAGCAGATTGCGATCATCCGGCAGTCGCGAGAGCCCCTCCTGGAGGACTTCGATTGCGTTCCTGCGGTTGCCGCGAATGACGTAGAGCCGTACGAGGTTGACGAAGTGGACCGAATCGTAAAACTGCAGCTCGATCGCCGTCCGGCAGAGCTCCGCGCCTTTCCTCGTCTGCTTCTCCATGACGGCGATGCACAGCCCGAGGTGCGACAGGCCGTCGGGCGGAAGCACGACCTTACCGTTGCCGTAAGCGGCTTGAAGAGCTGCATAGCCCTGTGCGTAGTCTCCGCGTTCGACGGCGGTCATGCCCGCCTTCATCGCGGAGATGAGCTCTTTTTCGGAGAGCGCCTGTGCTCCGTTTGTTGGTTCTTTCAAGGTCGATCCCGGGCCAAAACTGATGTCCAGATCGTACCCCTCGACCTTTCGGTCGGCAAGATTCAATCGAAGCGGCCGAGCTCAGCCGTATGCCTGGCGATATAGAACCAGGAACGTGCCGCCGAAGACGGCCGCGAAGAAGAGCAGCACGATCACTCCGGCCGCAAAGGGGTGGAGGCTTCCGATCCTGAACCGGCCGCGCTGCTCGCGTCGCGCCGTCTCGCGTCCGCGTTCCTTCGCCGGGCGCATGCGATTCAGGACGTTGGCGCGCGACAGGAACGATGCAGGCGGGGTGTCGCGAATGCCCATCTTCTCGCGCAGAGCGAGCAGCGTGGAGTCCTCGGGCATCCGTCCGAGGGCTTCTTCGAGGACTTCGACCGCCCCTTTGCGGTTGCCTCTCTTGAGATTCAGCTTGATCAGATTGCCGTAATGACGCGAGTCGTAGAACTGCGCGGCGATGGCGGCGCGACAGAGCTCGACCCCTCGCTTGGTTTGCTTCCCTTCCACCGCGACGCACAGGCCGTAGGCCGAGAGCCCGTCCGGAGGCGCCTTGATCGCCGGGTTGCCGTAGATGGCGTTGAACACTTTCGTCGCGCCGGCATAGTCGCCCCGGTCGGTGGCGGCGATCGCCGCACGAAGTGCCTGCTGCAGCTGCTGCTCGCTCGGGCTGGTCGAGACGTCACTCATCGCGTTGATCCTTTTCAACGCTGATCGTAGGTCGCGGCGTCGGACGGCGACACCAACGAAAGATGGTTATCGGGGATCGGAAGCCCGTGCGGCGTCGACGAGGCTGACGTAG
>JAMPYE010000424.1 GCA_023700825.1 Thermoanaerobaculia bacterium
GTCTCGCGCCTGCTCGACAAGTGGGGGCTCGATCCCCGCGTGCTCAAGCTGGAGATCACCGAGAGCGGGATCATGGCCGACCCGCCGCACGTGCTGGCGATCCTCCACCTGCTGCGGACGCTCGGCGTGCGCCTTTCGCTCGACGACTTCGGCACCGGCTACTCGTCGCTCGTCCACATGCGCAATCTCCCCGTCGACGAGATCAAGATCGACAAGTCGTTCATCATGGGGATGAGGCACAACGAGAGCGACGGCGCGATCGTCCGCACGATCATCTCGCTCGCGCACTCGCTCGGCCACGAGGTCGTCGCCGAGGGAGTCGATGACGAGGAGACGTTCAAGATCCTCTCCGAGCTCGGCTGTGACCTCGCGCAGGGCTACTACCTCACCCCGCCGCTTCCCGCCGACCAGTTGATGCAGTGGCTCGAGTCCTCGCGCTGGGGCGAAGGAGCGACGGAGATTCTGAGGAAGGGGAAGGGGAGTCAGTGAGGCAGGCGCGAAGGCGGCCTCGTGATTCGGGCCTGCACCTTCTCTCTAGCTGAGGGCACGGAAACCGAAATGAAGAATGTCGAATGAAGAATGAAGAAACGTACGCCGGTGGCGCGGCCTCCTTTCTTCATTCTCCATACCTCATTCGACATTCTTCATTTCAGTTTCCGTGATCAAAGCCGTGAGTGGCAAACGCGATCGCGCCTCCGTGGTTCTCCGAGACCGCGAGGCGGTCACCGGTCCCTCCTGGGCCGATCGACAAAACGAAACGCGCGACCTTTCGGCCGCGCGTTTCGCTATTCAGTCGTAAGTGCGCCAATCGCGCTCCCACCATCTCTCAATTCTAAATTCTCAATTCCACCTCACTAGGCGGTCAGCTTCTCCCAATCCGAGTCCGGCGCGTCCTGCGCGAGGAGCAGGCCGCCGTCGGAGCCGATGAACACAGGGTCCTCGAGCGCGCGAACGTGGCCGCCGCCGATCTGGTCGAGCCCCTTCTTGAGCGCTTCGGCGAGGCCGGGGATGAGCCCGCCGCCGCCGGAGAGGATCACGTTGTTGCGGACCTTCTCCTGGAACTCCGGCTCGACCTTCGAGATCAGGTCGATCATCGTCTCGACCGCGGGGGCGACCAGCGCCTCGCAGGCCGCGCGCATCTCGATGGTGATGTCGAGGTCGGTCGGCACGCCGCGCACGGGCGCCTGGACGATGACCGGCCCTTTGGGATTGCCGACGAAGGAGTGCTTCTCCTTCCATTCGCGGACCATGTAGACGGTGAACACGGCATCGGGGTAGCGCGTCTGCACCAGCTTCATCAGCTGCTCGTCGACGAAGTCGCCCGCGTTCGTGAGCGTTCGCTGGTCCTCTTCCGTCGGGTAACGGCCGCGCATGACGACGAAGTCGGTCGTGCCGGCCCCGATGTCGATGATCAGCGAGTGGAGCAGCGCCTCGAGGCCGTACGCAACGGCGAACGGCTCGGAGACGATCATCAGGTTGTCGACGATCCCCTTGAGCGCGTTGCGGAGGTACTGCTTGTTCGTGCGAAGCGCCGCTGCCGGGACGCCGACCACGGCGCGTGTGGTGCCGGTTCCGTCGACCTTCGCGCCCACGAGCGTGAGCAGATGGCGCAACAGCTCGCGCACCGCCTCGACGTCCTTCTCCGAGCCTTCCTTCAGCAGCCCGCGCTCGAGCGGACGGTGGAGGTCGAGCATGGATCGATTCGAGAGCGCCTCGTGACCGATCAGCACTGCCCGTTTGAGAACCTTCTTCGCGACCATGTCGACGGGCCAGCCGACGAAACTCTCGACGACGAACTTCTCGCCGTTCGACGCCGAGATCGCGCTGCGCGACGTGCCGAGATCGATGCCCACGTTAAGAACCTGCTGCACTTCCTTACCCATCCCTCAGATTCCTTTCTCCGCCTCGCCACCGCGCACCCGGGCGTAGGCTACGATTCCCTTGAACAACGCATCGGCGATCTGCTGCCGGTACTTGCCGGTTTCCAGCAGCCGCGCCTCTTCCTGGTTCGACAGGCATGCGACTTCGGCGAGGATCGCCGGCATCTCCGTGGCGACCAGCACGACGAAGGGCGCCTTCCTGACGCCCCAGTTCTCGAGACTGGGATTCACGGCGACGAGGTCGCCGTGCAGATTCTTCTGAATGGCCTCGGCGAGAGCGCGCGACTCGTCCTGCCTCACGTCGGCGTAGATCCCTTCGAGCAGCCGGCGATAGTCGGCGAGCGTGTAGCCCGAGCCGCGGTTCTCCGACGCGGCGAGCTCGTTGAGTATCGGATCGTCCGTCGGGCCGAGGTAGTAGGTTTCGATGCCCCGGATCGCGTGGCTTCCACGAATGGAGTTGACGTGCACCGAGACGAAGATGTCGCCCGAGGAGTCGTTGGCGATGTTCGCACGCTGGCGCAGGGGAAGCGTGCGATCGTCGTGGCGCGTGACTTCGACGTCGAAGCCGGCCTGCTTCAGCATCCGTTCCAGGCGCACGTTGATGTCGAGCGTGATGTCCTTCTCGAGCAACGGACCCGACACCGTGCCGGGATCGCTGCCGCCGTGTCCCGCGTCGAGGATCACGCGGCGCACGCTCAGATCGAGCGCAGCGACATCGATCGGGACCGGCAGCTCGGTGAAGACTTTCTCGGTGGGTGACGGGCGGGGAGCCGCGTTCTTCTTCGCGTCGACGGCGGAGACGACCGCGGGCGAAGGCTGCATCGGCGACCCTACGCTCATCGTGGCGCGCCGATCATCGACGAACGGGAACTCTCCGGTCACGGCGGATACGAGCAGCGTCGAGGCAAGCAGGCTCACAGGCAGGAGCACCATGTACGTGCGCCGAATCCATGCCTCCGATCCGCGTCGTCGTTGCAGCGTCCAGGGTCCGAACCCTCTCATCGTTTCGAGGTTGTCCGAAACCGCGCCGCTCACGAGTCGCCGTTTGACCCGATTGAGCTTGCCCATTTCCACCCTGCCCCGACCATTGTGCAACGGACGGGGGAGAATCGGCAATGGAGGGGGAGGGGAGCGGGGGAGGTCGGGGCTGGTGGCGGGCCGGAAATCGAGGGGTTCCCGGAGGGTCCGCCCCGTCGGACCATGACGCGGGGCCATGAGGCCGAGGCGCGTTCTCCATTCTTCATTCCGCATTCTTCATTCGACATTTCGGGTTTCGTTCGGGCTCGGAAACCGAAATGGAGAATGTCGAACGAAGAACGCGGAATGAAGAAGAAAGGCGGGCGGCGTTCCGGGGCCTGTGATGACGTGAGAAACCGGGGATGCGAACGATCCGCCTCCGGCACCAATCAGGCGTGTCTCGTCAGGCGGATCTCATCCCGCTGCATCCAGTCCCAGCAGTCGGCGAACATCGTCTCCAGCGGCACGGCGCGGTATCCGAGCTCGCGGACGGCCTTGCCGCAGTCGGTCAGGATCGTCTCGCAGACGAGTGCGGCGCCTTCGGGCGTGATGTCGGGCTCGCGTCCCGTAAAGGCTGCCACGATCTCGTTGACCTTCGCGACGGTCTTGAGGACGAACGCAGGCAGCGGCTTGCGCGGCACCGGTTTCCCGACGAGGCGGCCGATCGTCTGAATCGCCTCGAGAAAGCTCGCGTCGGTCCCGCCGAGGAGGTAGTGCTCGCCCGTGCGCCCGCGCTCGAAGGCCGCGATGTGCGCGCGGGCGACTTCGCGAACGTGGCACCAGGAGCCGGCGCCGGGAGGGATTCCGGGAAGCTTGCCGTCGCGAACGAGGCGGATCAAGCGAGCCCAGTTGTGGCGATCGTACGGGCCGGCGATGTGCGGCGGGTTCACGATGACGGCGTCGAGCCCCTCGGCGACGCCTCGCAGCACCTCGAGCTCCGCGGCGCGCTTCGTTCGGATGTAGTTGATCCACGACGACTCCGCGTTCGACGGCGTCGATTCGTCGATGCGGGTGTGGTGATGTCCGTACGCGCCGACGCTCGACGTGTGCACCAGCCGCTTCGCGCGGCGGGCAATCGCGGCGCGGACGACATTTGCCGTCCCGCCAACGTTGACGAGCGTCTGCTGCGCGTCTCGGCGCTTCCACACGCTCGTACTCCCTGCGACATGGAACACGGCGTCGACGGCATCGGGTATCGCGGCCAGCACCGACTTCGCGTCGGTCACCGTGCCCTCGCGCTTCGTCACGCCCGGCGCGTCGAGATGCCGCGCGTCCGAGTCGCGCCTAACCAGCGCGATGACGTCCCATCCCGCCGCGCGAAGCTCGATGACGAGATTGTGCCCGACGAACCCGGTAGCACCCGTGACGAAGGCACGCATGCGGATGAGGATAGCAGGGTGAGGCGAGAGGCGATGAGGCGAAAGGCGATGAGGCGAAAGGCGATGAGGCGAAAGGCGATGAGGCGAAAGGCGATGAGCAGGCTAGTGGCAGGCGTGAGGCCCATGTGGAGTGCGAAAGCGA
>JAMPYE010000425.1 GCA_023700825.1 Thermoanaerobaculia bacterium
CTTTCGCCCTTCCTGATCGCGGAGCGATCGGCGGCCGGCAGGCCGCGTCACCGCGGAGCAGCCGAAGCTCACGCTTCGGCGAGGAAGGGCGCAAGCTGCGCTTGCGCACTCCACATGAAATTCGGTTCTGTCCAACAAAGTTGCGGGAGCGGGAGACGAGATGTCGACAACGACCCGAAGCACACGCAACCTCACGACGGCGCTGCTCGCGCTCTTCGCCTTCGCCTCGTGCGGCAAGACCGAACCGGCGAGCGACAAGCCTCGCTACCCGAACGCCCCCGTCATCCTCATCTCGATCGACACGCTTCGTGCCGACCGACTCCCCGCGTACGGCTACACGCGCGTGACCACACCCGCGCTCGACCGCTTTCGCGGCGACGCGATCCTTTACGAGAACGCGTACAGCCACGCGCCGCTCACACTTCCTTCGCACGTCTCGATGCTCACCGGTCTCCTTCCTCCGGAGCACGGCGTCCGCAACAACCTCGGCTTCACCTTCCGGCAGAGCGAACACGCGACTCTTCCGACGCTCCTGAAACAGAAGGGCTACGCCACGGCCGCGATGGTCTCGTCGTTCGTCCTGCGCCGCGAGACCGGCCTCGGCGTTCTCTTCGACGACTACGACGCTTCGGTCACGCCGACTCCGGGGCTCCCCGTCAGCGAGCACGTGCGCGACGGCGCGCAGACCTCGCGGCTCGCGAAGAGCTGGGTCGACTCCCACCGCGACTCGCCGTTCTTCCTGATGCTGCACATTTACGAGCCGCACGCGCCATGGACGGCTCCCGAGGCGTTTCGCGGACGTGGATACGACGCGTACGACGACGAGGTCGCGTACGCCGACTCCATCGTCGGCGACTTCCTCGACCACCTCCGCGCGACCGGAATCTACGATCGCGCGATCATCCTCGTCGTCTCCGATCACGGCGAGGGGCTGGGCGACCACGGCGAGATGCAGCACGGAATCCTCATCTACCGCGAGGCGATCCACGTCCCGCTGCTGATGAAGCTTCCCGGCCGCGAGCTGGCGGGGACGTCGATCAAGGCGCCGGCACAACTGATCGACATCGTGCCGACGGTGACCGATCTCGTCGGCGCCGATCGGCCCGCGGGCATCACCGGCGCGTCGCTGCTTTCGCTTCCCGCGTCGCGTCAGATCTACAGCGAGTCGCTCTACCCGCAATTGCAGCTCGGCTGGAGCCCGCTGCAGTCGATGGTCGACGAGCGCTGGCACTTCATCGAGTCGCCCGCACCGGAGCTCTTCGACGTCGCTGCCGATCCGCGGGAGACGAAGAACGTGATCGCCGACGAGCGTCGCACCGCGGCGGCGCGCCGCAAGCAGCTCGAGGCGTACTCCACGAACATCGAGGAGATCGAGGAGGTCGATCCCGAGACTGCGAAGAAGCTCGCGGCGCTCGGCTACGTCGGGTCGACTCGCACGAGCACCAGCACTGACGCGCCCGACCCGAAGGTCGCGATCCGGCAGATGGGGAGCATCGAAGAGGGATTCCGGCTCACGGGCGAGCGCAAGTTCGCCGAAGCGGCGAAGGCGCTCGAGCCGGTCGTCCGCGAGCATCCCGGAATGATCGACGTGTGGATCAAGCTCGGCGAGGTCTACCGCGGGACGGGCGAGATCGACAAGTCGGTCGCCGCCTATCGCGAGGCAATCACCCGCTCGTCACGCCTCTCGCCCGACCTCGCGCTGGCGGCCGCCGACACGCATCTCGCGAAGGGCGACTTCGCGCAGGCGCGATCGCACGCGGAGCTCGCGCTCGCACTCGATCCCGCCCGCGCCCGCGAAACGCTCGCGAGGATCGCCCTCGTCCAGGGCAATCTCGACGTCGCCGAGCGCGAGGCGCGCGCGTCGATGGAGAGCGCCGGCGCCTCGCTCGTCTCTCCGCAGATCATCTATGCGGAGATCCTCCAGAAGCGCGGCCGCTACGATGAGGCGCTCGCGGCCATCGCCGACGCGGAGCGGCGAAGCACCGCACAGGGCCTCGGGGCTGTGTATGGGCTCGAGTTTCTCCGCGGCGACACGTACGCGCGGAAGGAGATGCCCGCGGAGGCAGTCGCAGCCTACGAGCGCGAGATCGCCGCGTTCCCGCACAATCGCCAGGCCTACGCGAACCTCGCGATCCTGCATTTCCTGCTGCGGCGACCCGAGCGTATGCGGAGCGCGCTCGAGCAGCTCGTCCGCGCGAATCCCGAGCCGCAGAGTTACGAGCTTGCCGCCCGCACGCTCGACGCCTTCGGCGACAAGCGCGCCGCCGCGCAGATGCGGCAGAGAGCGGGACAGTAGGGAGGCGGGGAGTTGTTAGGCGGTAGGCGGTAGGCGATAAGCGGGCCAGTTGTCGTCCTGAGCGGCCCGCTGCGCGCGCGGCAGCGCTTGAGGTAAGAAACTGGAGGGCGGTCGCTTCGCCTGAATCGTGGCCGCTGCCGCGGCCACATTCTGAGTAGCCCCGCCCGTGAGGGCGTGGATGCCGATCGAATGGTGATACGCGCCGCGTCAGCGGCGCCTTCTAGAGGGCGTCGCGCGTGAGCGCGATGCGTCGTGGCTCTCGACTCACCCTGTACCAGCCTGCCAGATCCCTCCTCTCTCTCCCGCTTCGCAGGATCGGTCGTCGGGATGACAACCCGTCCGTTCGTCGCTGATCCTGCATGTCGCACCCGCGACCATCGTTCACCCGCTGCCTGTCTAACAACTAACAACCAACAACTACCCCCCCTCCCGCCTCAATGAAACTTCTTCGGGTCCGCCTCGAACTCCTTGCGGCACTCGGCCGAGCAGAAGTAGTGGGCGTGCTCGCCGTGCTCGATCTTTTCCACGGCTTCCCGTGGATCGACCAGCATGTTGCAGACGGGGCAGAGGACCTGCTTGATCGTGGGGGCGCTGGAGCTGTTCTCGTCCATGTCTCCTCCTGTGCGAAGGCCCGCGGCATGAATGCCGCGGGCCCCATCTCACTCGTTCGATTGTCGTCGTACTACTCTGCGTTGTCGATCTGCGCGCGCTGCAGGGCTCCCGAGTAGTCGACGTAGATCGACTTCCACTCGGTGAAGACGTCGATGCCGGCGACGCCAGCCTCGCGATGCCCGTTGCCCGTCTCCTTGTTCCCGCCGAACGGCATGTGCGTCTCGGCGCCGATCGTCGGCGCGTTCACGTAGAAGAGGCCGGTGTCGGTGTCGCGCATCGCGACGAACGCCTTGTTGACGTCGCGCGTGTAGATCGAGCACGACAGCCCGTACTTGACTCCGTTGTTGATCTCGATTGCCTCTTCGAGCGACTTGCACTTGATCACCGACGTGACGGGCCCGAAGATCTCTTCCTGCGCGATCCGCATGTTCGGCGTGACGTCGGCGAAGACCGTCGGCTCGTGGAAGAAGCCTTTCGAGCAGTCGAAGCCGTGGCGCGCGTCGGTGACGATGTTGCCACCCGTCACGAGCCGCGCTCCCTCGCCCTTACCGATCTGTACGTAGTCGTTGTCGGTCTTCAGCTGTCCCTTCGAGACTGCCGGCCCGACCTGGATGGTCTCGTCGAGACCGTAACCGATCTTCATCGCCGCAGCCCGCTTTGCGAGCTTCTCGACGAACTCGTCGTACACCTTCTCGTGGACGATGAGCCGCGACGAGGCGGTGCAGCGCTGCCCGGTCGTGCCGAACGCGCCCCAGATCGCGCCGTCGACCGCGAGGTCGACGTCCGCGTCGTCGAGAACCATGATCGCGTTCTTGCCGCCCATCTCGAGGTGGACGTGCTTGAAGTCCGTCGCGCACGCGATGTTGATGTCGCGGCCGATGCCGGTCGATCCGGTGAACGACACGACGCGCACGTCGGGGTGCTTCACGAGCGGATCGCCGACTCCCTGTCCGCCGCCGGTGACGACGTTCCACACGCCCGCGGGCAGCCCTGCCTCCTCGAACACCTCGGCGAGGAGCGTGACCATGAGCGGCGTCAGCGACGCCGGCTTGATGACGACCGGGTTGCCGCAGACGAGCGCGACCATGCCCTTCCAGGCCGGGATCGCGACGGGGAAGTTCCACGGAGTGACGAGCCCGACCACGCCGATCGGCGAGCGGACGCACATCGCGAACTTGTTAGGCATCTCCGAGGGAGTCGTGTAGCCGAAGAGCCTGCGCCCCTCTCCTGCCGCGAGGAAGGCGATATCGATCGCTTCCTGCACGTCGCCACGCGCCTCGGCGAGCACTTTGCCCATCTCGCGCGTCATCTCGCGCGCGATCTTCTCCTTGTCGCGCCGCAGGATCTCGCCCGCGTGCTGCACGAACTCGGCGCGCCGCGCGGCCGGCATCAGCCGCCACGGGTGGAACGCCTTCTTCGCCGCGGCGACCGCCGCGTTCACGTCGTCGGCGTTCGAGTCCTGGAACGTGCCGACCAGGTCGGTGTTGTCCGCCGGGTTGCGGCTCTC
>JAMPYE010000426.1 GCA_023700825.1 Thermoanaerobaculia bacterium
ATTCGCCTGGCTGCTTCCAACCATACGTACGGTCGACGTCGAGCAGTTCTGCTCGTGGTCGGCGTGGAGGATCAGGAGCAGGTTGAGTGCCTTCGTGAGCGTCGGCGAGACCTTGTAAGGCTCGGCCGGGACCGCGAAGAGCATGTGGAGCAGGTTCTCGCAGTAGCCCATGTCGTTGAGCGGGTAGACGAACGGCTGGCCGACCGACTTCTTGTACGAGAACGCCGCGATGGTCCTGGCCTTCGACAGCAGCCGGATGATGTTGAGGTCGACGTCCTTCTCGTCCGGATAGTAGGCCGAGAGCGACGCGATCATCGCCGAGAGGATCGCCATCGGGTGGGCACTCGACGGGAAGCCCTCGAAGAACTTCTTCATGTCCTCGTGGATGAGGCTGTGGCGCGTCAGCTTGTTGTTGAAAGCCTCGAGCTCGTTCGTGTTCGGGAGCTTGCCGTAGATGAGCAGGTAGCAGACCTCGGTGAAGCTCGCGTTCTCGGCGAGCTCCTCGATCGGGTAGCCGCGATAGCGGAGGATGCCCTTCTCGCCATCGATGAAGGTGATCGCGCTCGAGCACGATCCGCTGTTGCCATAGCCGTCGTCGAGCGTGATCGCTCCGCTCTTGGCCCGCAGCTGCGTGATGTCGATCCCGACCTCGTCCTCGGTTCCGACGACGACCGGGAGCTCGTACTCCTTGCCGTTCAGTATCAGCTTCGCATTGTCCATATCCTGCTCCCTCGCTCAGCGCCTCCCGGGTTCCCGGGTGGGCCATCAAAAATTAGGTACCCGGCTGCAGCGCCGGCTCGCGCGATTCTAGCCATCCGTTCCGGGGCGTCGAAGCCGCCTGCATCACCTCCGCGTGTGACTGTCGGCACTCACCTCGTGGCGCAGCGCGAAATGCCGAGATCCGCTTCCGCGTACGATCCCTGATCCGCGGCGAACCAGACCGGAGCGCCACAGGGCGGCGTTCCTTTCTCGAGCCGGATCTCGACAGTCGCGCCCGATGGCCCGAGCATGCCGCCGATCGTCTTCAGCCTCCCCTGCACTTCCGTGCCGGAAACGGCGTCGACCGCGACGACCCGGACCCTGTTCGAGCCCTTCTTCCATCTTTCGACCGGCGGCGTGACTTCGAGGCGCACGGTCCGCGGCCGGGTCTCGAAGCTCATCGTGACCGGCTCGAAGGCCGGCGGGCCGCCTGGCCGCGCGGGAGGCGCGTAGACGACCACCGCGGGAGGTGTGAGAGTCGTCCTTCCTTCGTCGTCCCAGCTCTTGTCGAACGAAAAACCATAAGGCATCGGCGTGAAGGTGCGACCGCGCTCGACGCCGGCGATTCTCACCAGCGCCATGACGGGGTCTCCGTCCCCGTCGAAGCTGCGAACGATCACCGTGGTGTCGTCACCAGGTCTCGGCGCCTTCGGCTCGACGACCACTCTCGGCTGCGGCCTGCGCGCAACCGGGCCAGCCGCCTCTGATTTCGCACGAGAGCAGGCCTGAGCCTCTTTGGAGACCGCCTCCGAGTCCGAAGCCTGCGCGATCGAGTAGATGTTGGCAAACGTCCTGCACGAGTAAGCGTCCTGTCCTGCCGTCGCGCGATCGAACAGCGAATCGCACTCCGCGAAAATCTCGTGCTTCAGGTTTGCCTGGCAGAATTCGATGCTATTTCCCCAGACGGCCAGGCAGCGCGCATAGCTCTTGCACGGGCGGGAGAATCGTTGAAGCAGCATGGGCGCGTACTGCTCGATCCAGTCTTCCTTCAGATCGGTCCCGAGGAGGGTCGCAGTCTGGAGGAGCGCGCTCACCTCCGGACGGCGGCAGATCCTCTCTGGAACGCACTCCGAAGGCGCCGCTCCGAGCGTCACCCCCGTCACGGAGAGCACTGCGAGCAGAGACAACCGAACGGCGATGGCGAATCGCGCTGCGGGCCCGAGGCTCAAGCTCAGCCTTCCTTCTCGACCAGGGCGCGGAAGGCTTCCTTGTCGATCGCCTTGTCGTAGGCCGCGCGCGCCGAGATCTTCCCGTCCTCGAAGTGCTTTCGAATCGACGAGTCCATGTCGATCATCCCTTCTTTCACGCCGACCTGGATCATCGAGGTGATCTGGGGCGTCTTTCCCTCGCGGATGATGTTCGAGAGCGCGGGCGAGCCGAAGAGGATCTCGAGGGCGGCGACGCGCCCCCCCCCGATCTTCGGGAGGAGTTGCTGTGCGACGACCGCGCGGATCGTCTCGCCGAGGACGTTGCGAATTCCTTCCTGCTCTCCGGCCGGGAAGACGTTGATGATGCGGTCCATCGTCTTGGCAGCATTGTTCGTGTGAAGGGTCCCGAAGACGAGGGTTCCTTTCTCCGCGGCGGAGAGCGCCATCGAGATCGTCTCGAGGTCGCGCATCTCGCCGACCAGGATGATGTCGGGATCCTCGCGCCCCGCCGACTTGAGCGCTTCGGCAAAGCTCTTCGCGTGCGAGCCGATCTCGCGCTGGTGGACGATACACCTCTTGTTCGGATGAACGAACTCGATCGGATCCTCGATCGTGATGACGTGAAGATCGCGGGTCTCGTTGATGAGGTCGATGATCGCTGCGAGTGTCGTCGATTTGCCCGAGCCCGTCGGCCCGGTGACCAGCACGAGACCGCTGCGAATCTGCGCGATCCGGCGCACCTGCGACGGGAGGCTCAGCTGCTCGATCGTCATGATCTTCGACGGGATGATGCGGAAGACCGCACCCGCGCCGCGCTGCTGGCGGAACAGGTTCACGCGGTAGCGCGCGACTCCTGGAATCTCGTACGAGTAGTCGGCGTCGCCGCCCTTGACGAACTCGTCCCAGAGCCTGGGCGGTGTGACCGGGCGGATCATCTCCGAGAAATCGGCTTCGGTCAGCGTCCTGTATCGGATCGTCTCGATGCCTCCCGAGATCCGGAGCATCGGCGGGCGTCCCACGGTCATGTGGAAGTCCGACGCCCCGCGGTCGTTCATCAGCTTGAGGAAGCGGTCGATTTTAGGTTGGATCGTCATCGCTGATTGAAACGAGTTGTTAGTTGTTAGTTGTTAGACGAGGCTCGTGGACGTTGGACGTTGTAGGTCGTGAACTAGTTGCTGGGCGCTGAATCTCTCCCGATTGCCTCACCGCAGGAACCGCACCGCCTCGCTCCGGCGGAGTGCTGCGCGGCCTCGCGAGTCTGTCTAGCAACTAAAAACTAACAACTAACAACTCCTCTACACCATCGATCTCCCCTTCAGAAAATCCTGCGACACGAGCGCCTCGAAGTCTTCCTTCTTCTCCGCGACCATGTACGCGGTCTCGGGAGCGATCTTGTTGTTCTTGAGAAGATCGCGCAGCGCCTCGTCGAGCGTCTGCATCCCCTGCGCCCGTCCGATCTGCATCGCCGAGTAGATCTGGAAGGTCTTCTCGTCGCGAATCAGGTTCGCGATCGAGCCGGTTCCCTTGAGGATCTCGAAGACGGCCACGAGCTTGTTGCCGTCCTTTGCGGGAAGCAGCCTCTGCGCGACCGCGTACTTGAGCGACTCCGACATCGCGGTGCGAATCTGGGCCTGCTCTTCGATGGGAAAGCTGGCGATGATCCTGTCGATGGCCTTCGGCGCGCTCGTGGAATTGAGCGTCCCGAGGACGATGTGCCCCGTCTCGGCTGCCGTAAGCGCGAGCGAGACCGTCTCGTTGTCGCGCAGCTCGCCGATGACGATGACGTCCGGATCCTCGCGAAGCGCGGCGCGGAGAGCACGCGCGAACGACGAGGTGTGCGTCCCGACCTCGCGCTGGTTGACGAGGCAGCTCTTGAACGGATGGACGAACTCGACCGGATCCTCGAGCGTGAGAACGTGGTCGTGGCGTGTCTCGTTGAAGAGGTTCACGAGCGCGGCCAGCGTCGTCGACTTGCCCGAGCCCGACGGCCCGCAGATCAACACCAGACCCTGATGAAAATCGGCGATCTCGGCCAGATGCGGGGGAAGCCCGATCTCCGCGATCGTAGGTGGCTTCTCGGGAATGACCCGGAACACGCCGTTCCAGCCCTTCTGGTCGATGAAGAGGTTCACCCGGTATCGTCCCGCCGACGCGATGTAGTAGCAATAGTCGATCTGCTGCTCGCGAAGGAACCTCTCGAGCTGCTGCTCGGTGAGGACCTCCCTGAGCATCGACTCGGTCGCTTCGGCGGTGAACGGCTCGCCCTGCGCACGGATCAGCTTCCCGGCGACACGGATGATCGGCGGCAGGCTCACCGACAGGTGGAAGTCGGATGCCCCCTGGTTCCGCGTGACGATCAGGTACTGGTGCAGTCGCGGCTCGCCCTGCGTCGCGCGCGCGGCCAGGGCGTTCTGCTTCATCTGGTCCGAGCCTTCGATCGTCGAGTGATCGCGCTTCGCGATCTCGTCCATCACGTCGTGCGCGCGCGAGCGCACGGCGCGCGA
>JAMPYE010000427.1 GCA_023700825.1 Thermoanaerobaculia bacterium
AGGATCCCTTCGCGCTGCGCCGCGCGGCGCAGGGGCTCGTGCAGATCCTCCTCAACAACACCAACTGGGAGATTGCGATCGGCCCCGGGCAGCTCGTCGACATCGCGATCGCGGCGCACGGCGGCGGCGCCGAGGCAAAGGACGCGCTTCTCGAGTTCCTCGCCGAGCGCGTCCGCACGATTCTCGAGGCAGCTCCGTGGGGCTTCGCCTACGACGAGATCGCCGCGGCGATGGAAGCCCGCTGGGCCGACTCGCTCACCGACCTCTGCGACCGGATCGCGGCGCTTCGCGCGATCCGCAACGAGCAGGAGTTCCTCTCGATCCTCGACTCCGCGAAGCGGATCGCGAACATCGTCGCGGCCGCGCAGCCGGGAGCGGTCGTCGCCTCGCGGCTCGAGCACCCGACGGAGGTGCGCCTGCACGAGCTCTCTCAGCTCGTCGGCGAACAGATCGACGAGCTCGCCGCGAAGAAGGACTACCGCGCCGCGCTCGATTCGTTCGCGGGCATGGCGCCCGAGCTCGAGAAGTTCTTCGTCGACGTGATGGTCATGGTCGACGACACTGCCGTACGTGACAACAGGATGGCGCTCCTTCTCGCAGTCGGACGCGCCGCTGGTAAGATCGCGGACGTGACGAAGATCGTGGTGGACCGCCGTGAGCTCAAGAGCCGCTGAACGTCTCGCCCGGGCACTGGGGCTTGCCCTGTTGCTCGCGTGCGGGATCGCAGCTGGCTGCAAGGAGGAGCCCCCCGCGAAGACGGAGCCGGTCCGGCACGCGCTCTGGTTTCCCGACGACCCGAAGGAGCTGTTGACCCCGGCGCGGGGCGTCGTCGTCGTCGATCGCTCCGGCGAGCTGTCGTTCGAAGGGAGCACGCTCAGCGCCATCGACGGTGACCCGACCACGGCCTGGCTCTCGCCCCCGAAGGATCTCGAGCAATGGGTGGTCTTCGAGTTTTCGGCGCGTTCGCGGATCACCAGGGTCGGAGCATCGACCGACCGCGTTTCGCCGAGCTCGAGGAGCGTCGCGAAACTCCGTTTCGAAGGCTCGCTCGACGGAGAGACGTTCCGCGAGATTGGAACGGTCGACGTCGAGCGCGGGAAGGACGATCAGACATTCGAAGTCCCGCCGAGCGAAGTTCGCTTTCTGCGGGTCACCACGCTCGAAAACCACGGCGACGAGTCGACCAATGCCGTCCCGACGCTTCTTGCCAAGGGAGAAGAGCTCGAACAGCCCGCCCCTCCCCGCTTTGCAGGTCGGTGGCAGGTTTACGACTGGACGGTCGACCTCTCGCAGGAAGGCAGCGCACTTTACGGCGTCGCGCAGATGGATCCGCCGATGATCTTCTACGGCGCAGTCGACGGCCGTGTCGCGCGTCTCGTCTGGTCCCGAGGCAACGAAAGCGGCGTCGCCTGGTTCACCGTCAATCCGTCGTCGACCCGGCTGTCCGGGCTCTGGTGGTGGATCGGGCCGGTCCAGGATCCCTGGTTCGGCGAAGCCTGGTACGGGGAGCGCAGAGGCGACGCGCCTTTATTCAGGACTCCGATCCCCCAGATCGCGGACGTGCACCTGAAGAAGTCGGGCAAGATGCCTCTCTACGGCCTCGTCTTCCGGCCCGACGGGGAACTCGACGTCGAGGCGAGCCGCAGCGCGATCGAGTTCATCGGAGAGGCCCTCCGCGCCTTCCCCTCCTATCGAGTGAGGCTGGAAGTCCTGAATTGTTCCACCTGGGACGAGGCGAAGAACCTTGCGTCGAGCCGCGACCGCGCGGCGAAGCTGTCGGCGGCCCTCGTTCGCGCGGGTCTGCCGAAGGAACGCCTGATCATCGAATCGACGTCGCGCACCGATCGCATTTCGTTGATGCTTCGCCTGCTTTTCTCGCGCGTGGACTTCTCGCTCGCCGGAAACTGACGCGGCCACGCCGTGGGATATCATTCCCCCGGCTCTCTCATCAGCATCCACTCGTCGTCAGGAGTTCGATCCTATGGCTCGCCATATCTACTTCTTCGGTGAAGGCAAGGCCGACGGAAACGCCGGCATGAAGGACACGCTCGGAGGCAAAGGCGCCGGGCTCGCGGAGATGACCAACATCGGCGTCCCCGTGCCTCCCGGCTTTACGATCTCCACCACGGCCTGCGTCTGGTACTACCAGAACGGCATGCACTACCCCGACGGGCTCGACGCCGAGATCGACGTGAATCTCGCTCGACTCGAGGCAAGCGTCGGCCGGAAGTTCGGCGACGCCGCGCATCCGCTTCTCGTCTCCGTCCGCTCCGGAGCGCGCGCCTCGATGCCCGGCATGATGGACACCATCCTCAACCTCGGGCTCAACGACGCGACCGTCGAAGGCCTGGCGAGATCCTCGGGCGACGAGCGCTTCGCGTTCGATTCCTACCGCCGCTTCCTCACCATGTACTCGGACGTCGTTCTCGGCGTCGACCACGAGCATTTCGAGCACCTGCTCGACGAGGCGAAGCAGGGCCATGGCGCGAAGGGCGACGCCGACCTTCATGCGACCGCGCTGCGTGGGCTCTGCTCGAGGTACAAGACGCTCATCCGCGAGCACACGGGCAACGACTTCCCGCAGGACGTGCGCGCACAACTGCACGGCGCGATCCAGGCCGTGTTCGCCTCGTGGAACAACCAGCGCGCGATCACCTACCGCCGCCTCAACAACATCCCCGACGATTGGGGCACCGCCGTCAATGTCCAGTCGATGGTGTTCGGGAACATGGGCGACGACTGCGCGACGGGCGTCGCCTTCACGCGCAACCCCTCCACCGGGGAGAAGCGCTTCTACGGCGAATTCCTCCCCAACGCCCAGGGCGAAGACGTCGTCGCGGGCATCCGCACGCCGTTCCCGATCTCGAGGGAGCTCGCCTCCGAGCCGGGGAAGTCGCTCGAGGAGATGATGCCGGCCGTTTACGCGCAGCTTGCCGACGTCTACCGCAAGCTCGAGTCGCACTACCACGACATGCAGGACATCGAGTTCACGATCGAGGGAGGACGCCTCTACCTGCTGCAGACGCGCACCGGAAAGCGCACCGGCTTCGCCGCGGTCAAGATCGCCGTCGACATGGTCGACGAGGGGATGATCGACGAGCGTGAGGCGGTGCGCCGCGTCGACGCGGGATCGATCGTGCAGCTTCTCGCACCGGTCTTCGACGCCAAGACGAAGGGAATGGCGCTCGCGAGCGGACGGCTGCTCGCGAAGGGGCTCCCCGCGGGGCCGGGCGCCGCGTCGGGCCGCGTCGCGTTCACCGCCGAGAACGCGGTCGAGATGGCGAAGGGCTCCGAGCCAGTGATCCTCGCGCGTGTCGAGACCTCGCCCGAGGACATCGCCGGAATGCACGCCGCCGCGGGCATCCTCACGAGCCGCGGAGGGCTCACCTCGCACGCGGCCGTCGTCGCACGCGGTATGGGCAAGCCGTGCATCGTCGGCTGCGGCGCGATGCGAATCGACTACTCGCGCAAGGAGCTTCGCGTCGAGGGCCGCCCTCCGATCTTCGAGGGTGACTGGCTCTCCATCGACGGCTCGAGCGGTGAGGTCATCTACGATCGCCTCGACACGCGTCCGCCCGAGATCATCCAGGTGCTGATCGACCGCTCGATGAAGCCGGAGGAGTCGGAGACGTACCGCGACTTCGACCGGCTGATGAAGTGGGCCGACGCGATCCGGACCAAGAAGGTGCGCACCAACGCCGACACGCCGCACGACACCCACGTCGCCAAGGTCTTCGGAGCCGAGGGGATCGGGCTCTGCCGCACGGAACACATGTTCTTCCAGGAGGAGCGGATCCTCGCCGTGCGCGAGATGATCCTCGCGCGCGACGAGGCGGGACGCCGAAAGGCGCTCGAGAGACTCCTGCCGTTCCAGCGAAGCGACTTCGCCGCCATGTTCCGCGAGCTCGACGGGCTGCCCATCACGATCCGGCTGCTCGACCCGCCGCTGCACGAGTTCCTGCCGCAGACCGAGGCGCAGATCTCGACGGTGGCGCGAGAAATGAACTGGGGCTTCGTCGAGCTGCGCTCGAAGGTCAGCCAGTTGCACGAGGTCAATCCGATGCTCGGCCACCGAGGCTGCCGCCTCGGCATCACCTTCCCCGAGATCTACGAGATGCAGGCGCGCGCGATCTTCGAGGCCGCGTGCGACGTGTCGAAACAGGGGATCACGGTCACTCCCGAGGTGATGATCCCGCTGATCGGCACGGTGAAGGAGTTCACCATCACTCGCGAGCTAGTCGAGAGGACCGCCCGCAAGGTCTTCGAGGAGAAGGGGCTCGAGGTGCCGGTGATCATCGGGACGATGATCGAGATTCCCCGCGCTGCTTTGATGGCGCGCGCGATCGCCGAGGAGGCCGCCTTCTTCTCGTTCGGAACCAAT
>JAMPYE010000014.1 GCA_023700825.1 Thermoanaerobaculia bacterium
CGAAGGTGCGGACCCCCCGCTCGCACAGGATCACGGCGCGATTCCCCTCGGCCATGAGGTATTCGGCGGACAGCAGGAGCTCTTCGAGGGTCGCGGACATGCCCCGCTTCAGCAGCACCGGCTTCCGGGTCTTGCCCGCTGCGCGGAGCAGCGCGAAGTTTTGCATGTTTCTCGCGCCGATCTGGATGCAGTCGGCGTACTGCTCCACAAGTTTGACGGTATCCGCGTCGATTGCCTCGGTGACGATCGGCAGATCGAACTCCTCGCGCACTTTCGCGAGGATTTCGAGGCCGCGCTCGCCGAGGCCCTGGAACGAGTAGGGTGACGACCGCGGCTTGTAGGCACCGCCGCGAAACAACTGGCCACCCGCGGCCCGAACACCTTCCGCGATGGCGCGGGTCTGGTCGAGGGTCTCGACCGCGCAGGGGCCCGCGATCGCCACGATCGCCTTGCCTCCCACTTCGATTCCACCGACATTGACGATCGTGTCGTCCGGCATGAACTCCCGGCTCACCAGCTTGTATGCGTGGGAGACCTGGATGACCTCGATGACCCCGGGCAGGTTCTCCAGCACCGAAGGGTCGACCGGGCCGCGATTCCCAGTGATACCGATCGCGGTTCGAAGCGCGCCGACGATGGGATGAGCCGAAAGGCCCATCTTCTCGATCTGCCGCACCACGGCCTCGACCTGTTTTTCTCCCGCGGAGATGTCCATTACCACTAGCATTCAGTTGTCCTCGGATCGCGCGCGGAAATCTACGATCCCTCGCGCAGCGTTGGAACGGCAGTATAGAGTAACCTTATCGAATCAATCACCGAAGGGGCGATTTCGATGCTCAACAGAATCCGTCTTGCAGTCGCTTTCTTCCTCCTCATGCCGGTTCTTTCGTTCGCGAGCTACACCGTCGTCATGCGCGACGGTCAGCGCTACCGGGCCAAGGAAAAGTGGACGATCGTCAACGGCAAGGCGATCTTCACGCTCGAGAACGGCCAGTCGATGTCTCTCGATCCGAAGCTGATCGACCAGGCGGAGTCCGAGAAGGTCAACGCCCAGGCGCTCGGCGGCGCTCGAGTCCTCGCGACGTCCCAGGCTCCCCCGCCGACGAAGACCTCGGCCTCGCCGCTCGGCTCGATCACCATCAAGCCCGCGACCGGTTCGACGGCGGCGACGACCAGGACGCCCGCCGCCGCGTCGACGAGGAGCGTCGCCCCGTCGGCCGTCAGCACAGCCACCGGTTCGACGAACCTCTCCAACAATGTCGTTCAGCTCTTCTCTCAGGCCTACGAGAACGTCGGTCTCTTCGACGCGAAGGTCGTCGGCAACGGGGCGAACCGGCTCCACATCACGATGACCGCGGACAACGAAGATCAGGTGTTCAAGGCCATCTCCGCCACCGCCTTCATGATGACCAAGGTCCACGGAGCGACCCAGGAGAGGGTCGAGACCATCGATCTGTTCCTCACGACGATCAACGGTGGCTCGGGCGGGAAGTTCCAGATGACTCTGGCCGACGCCACGGACCTCGCGGAGGACACGCAGAACAAGTGGAAGGACTATTTCATCCGAAAGGTGATCTTCTGAACACGCATCCGAATCGACGAAGTCCTTAACCGAATGCCCGGCGTCACTCGCCGGGCATTCGCTCTTTCCCGGCTCCGTCGTCGGGAACGATCACCGGAATCGCACCCGAGCCTATAACCGCCACCCACCTCGCGCTGACCAGCGTTGGATCCATTACCGCTCTCTCGCCCGGGGCGAGAGCGATTTCGCGGACGGCTCCCTCTCGGAGCAGTTCGTCGAGCCTTCCGGCATAACGAATCCGGAGCAACCTCGGTTCAGCCGCATCTCCAGCCGGGGCATCGAGAACGCAGCGGCCACTGAACTCACCGAAGTCCCACGCCGTCGCCGGCTCGGTCTCACTCGTCGCGATCGCGACCCCACCGGCGACGCGGAGCCTGCGGACCGGCACCGAGAGCTCGCGCTTCGCCACCGGCTCGATGCGCGCCGGGGAGCTTGCGATCAGCTCTCGCGGCCGTAGCTCGAGGTCGTTCCACGGCCCGAACGGAGGCACGCCCAACTCTCTGACGGGCATCGTGCGGAGGCCCTCGTCCTTCTCCGGAAGGCTGTCGCGCCATTCCGCGACGAAACGCCATGACCCGTCGCTCACGACGTCGTTCTCCCTGATGGGAGCGTAGTCGACGGAGGCGATGAGCCCTCCGACCCCGTTGGCACTCCTCACGGCGACGACGATCCGGTTAGGCTTGCCCTGGCGCGCCAGCGGAGTGACGTCGTAGACGTCGAGCATCGATGCGCTGCCGGCGATCGCCCGCCCCACCACCGTTCCGTTGAAGTAGAGCGTGTACTCGGGATCGCACGCGATCTTGATCCGCACGAAGGGCGGGTTCAGCGGAACTTCGAACTCCTTCACCGCGAAGGCAGCGACCGGAGTCCCCAGGCTCAGCTTCCTGTCCGGCCAGATCCAACGCGCTTCCCCCGTGGAGCCGCGGTACTTCGCGCGATAGAACCCGGAAAAAAACGACACGATCGCGGCCGCGACGAAGACGATACCGGCAGCCCGGAACCAGAAGCCGGTCTCCCTCGAGTGCGAGTCGTTCATGGTGTCGGATTCTCCGCGATGCGACGGCGGGCGCAGGGATTATAGAATCGACCGCCATGAACGCCGTCATCGTCATTCCTGCGCGCTATGCCTCGACACGATTTCCCGGCAAGCCTCTCGCCGATATCGACGGGAAGACGCTGATCCAGCGCGTCTACGAACGAGCTGCCGGCTCGACCTCCGCTCGGGCAACCTATGTCGCGACGGACGACTCTCGGATCTTCCACCACGTGCGCTCGTTCGGCGGACGTGTCGTCTCGACGAGAGAGGACCACCAGAGCGGCACGGACAGAATCGAGGAAGCGCTCGGCGCGATCGAGCACGCCGAGGGATGGGCCTGCGATCAGATCGTCAACGTCCAGGGGGACGAGCCGCTCATCGATATTGGGAGCGTCGACCGGGTGATCGAGGTCCTTCAGTCCGAGTCCGCGGTCGACGTCGCCACTCTTGCCTGCCGTCTCCGCGGCGAGGATGAGTTCAGGGACCGCGACGTGGTCAAGGTCGTCACCGACCTCTTCGGAAACGCCCTCTATTTTTCGCGCGCCCCGATTCCACACGACGGCGCGACGCTCGCCCGCCGCCATATCGGCGTGTACGGCTACCAGGCGCGTGTCCTCCGAGCGTTTCCAGGACTGGCTCCTTCGCCGCTCGAGCAGCAGGAAAAACTCGAGCAGTTGCGGCTCCTCCAGAACGGCTTTAGAATTCGAGTACTGGAGACTGACAAGCCGCACCTCGGTGTGGATCGTCCGTCCGATATCGAGCGGGTCGTCCATGAACTGCGAAAATCGCATTGATTCGCCGGGCAGGGTGCGTTGAGCGCCGGGCTCAAACACCTCACGGCAGAGTACTCGACACCCGCAAAGTCTCCATCCGAACCCGCCTCCGTGGCAATTCGCGCGTCCCTGAAAGAAACCACAGACTGCGCCGGTTACCGGACGCCTGATGCCGGCGCTCGCCCGGCGCCCCCGCGTTCCCCACGATCGTCGTTCCCGTCACCTTTGACCAGAGGGAGAAGAGCATGAGCACGAAGTACATCTTCATCACCGGCGGCGTCGTCTCGGGACTCGGCAAGGGAATCGCGGCGGCATCGATCGGCGCTCTGCTCGAGGCGCGAGGCTTCAAAGTCACGATCCAGAAGTTCGATCCCTACATCAACGTCGATCCAGGAACGATGTCGCCGTTCCAGCACGGCGAGGTGTACGTCACCGACGACGGCGCGGAGACGGATCTCGACCTCGGCCACTACGAGCGCTTCATCTCGATGCGCGCGTCGCGCCGCAACAACTACACGACCGGCCGCGTCTACTCGCGCGTGATCGAGAAAGAGCGTCGGGGCGACTACCTCGGCAAGACGGTGCAGGTCATCCCGCACATCACCGACGAGATCAAGCGCTGCATCCGCGAGGTCTCCGACGGCGCCGACGTCGTCATCGTCGAGATCGGCGGTACCGTCGGCGACATCGAGTCACTCCCCTTCCTCGAGGCAATCCGCCAGTTCCGCAAGGAAGCCGGGCGCGGCAACGCGATCAACGTCCACCTGACGCTCGTGCCTTACATCAAGGCCTCCGAAGAGCTCAAGACCAAGCCGACGCAGCACTCCGTCAAGGAGCTCCGCGCGATCGGCATCCAGCCCGACATCCTCCTGTGCCGCTCCGAGCACTCGATCCCCGAGGAGATGAAGGGCAAGATCGCCCTCTTCTGCAACGTGGAGGACGAGGCCGTCATCCCGGCGCTCGACTGCGATTCGATCTACCAGGTGCCGCTCGCGCTTTCACGTGAAGGGCTCGACAGCATCCTTCTCGACAAGCTCCATCTCCCGCACGAGGAGGTCTGCGACCTCTCGCGATGGGAGGAGATCGTCCGCAAGCTCCGCCACCCTGAGGACGAGGTTCGCGTCGGGTTTGTCGGCAAGTACGTCGACTTCGGCGACTCGTACAAGTCGCTCAACGAAGCGCTCATCCACGGCGGCATCGCGAACAACGTGAAGGTGCGCATCGTCTACATCGATTCCGTCGCGCTCGAGCAGGACGGCTACCACGGCGACCTCGCCAACGTCGACGGCATCCTCGTCGGTCCCGGCTTCGGGGAGCGCGGCGTCGAGGGGATGATCCGGGCAATCCGCTATGCGCGCGAGAAGAAGATCCCGTTCTTCGGAATCTGCCTTGGCATGCAATGCGCGACCATCGAGTTCGCACGGAACGTCGCCGGCCTCGTTGGAGCGAACTCCACCGAGTTCGACGACGACGCGCACTACAAGGTGATCTACAAGCTGCGCGACCTGATCGGCGTCGACGCGCTCGGCGGCACGATGCGCCTTGGAAAGTACCCCGCGCTCCTGACCGAAGGATCGCTCGCCCGCGCCGCGTACGACTCCGAGATCATCGACGAGCGGCACCGCCACCGGTACGAGTTCAATCTGGAGTTCGCGAACCAGCTCAAGGATGCGGGCCTGAAGCTCACCGGCACATCGCCCGACGGGAAGTTCGTCGAGATCGTCGAGCTCTCCGACCATCCCTGGTTCCTTGGCTGCCAGTTCCATCCCGAGTACAAGTCGCGGCCGTCGCAGCCTCACCCGCTCTTCAAGTCCTTCGTGAGCGCGATGCGCGAGTACCGAAAGATTCGCCTCAGCATGGCCGCGAAAGCGCAGGAAAGCGAGATTCATCACATCGCATGAAGACCCGAAGGATCGAAATCACGAAGGACGTCGTCTTCGGCGGCGACGCTCCTCCTCTGTTCATCGCCGGTCCCTGCGTCATCGAGTCGCGCGATCACGCGCTGAAGATGGGCGAGCTCGTCGCGCAGATCGCCGCCGAGCTCCGCATCAACGTCGTGTTCAAGGCTTCTTACGACAAGGCCAACCGCACTTCGATCCACTCCTTCCGCGGCCCAGGGCTCGAAGAGGGCCTGCGGATTCTCGCTGACGTGAAGAAGTCCACGGGGCTTCCCATTCTGTCGGACGTGCACGAGACGTCACAGGCGCATGCGGCCGGCGAGGTGCTCGACATCATCCAGATCCCGGCGTTTCTCTGCAGGCAGACCGACCTCATCGTCGCAGCGGTGAAGACCGGGAAAGCGGTCGGCGTGAAGAAGGGTCAGTTTCTCTCACCCGAGGAGACGAAGAACATTCTCGACAAGGGCGAAGAGCTCGGGAGCGGTAAGGTGTTTCTGACCGAGCGAGGATCGTCGTTCGGCTACCAGAACCTGGTGGTCGACATGCGTTCGTTCCCGATGATGCGCGCCTACGGCGCGCCGGTCGTCTACGACATCACGCACTCGATGCAGCGCCCGGGGGGTGCGGGCACCGAGACGGCGGGCACGAGGCAGTTTGCGCGGCCGCTGGCGAGAGCCGCGGCCGCGGCGGGTGTCGACGGCTTCTTCATGGAGATTCACGACGACCCCTCGAAGGCGAAGTCGGACCGCGCGACCCAACTCGACCCGGAAACAGCGCGGCGGACGATTCGCGAGATCCTCGCCATCCGCGCCGCACTCGAGGAATCGAACGCGCTCGAGAGCTAGCCGACCGAGAGTATCCGGCTCGCCTCGAGATCGACACGCGCGAAGGCGTCGCGCAGGTCGAGGAGCGCGGCCTCGGCGCGCTCGCCGATCTCCCCCGCTCGACCGATCTCCTCGATCAGCGCGGCGAGCTCTCCCATTTCCGACGCGCCGAGCGTCAGGCAGCTCCCCTTCAACGAGTGCGCCGCGCCGCTCATGGCAGAGGCGTTGCCCTCGGCAATCCCGTGCGCGATGCTCTCGATCAGCTCGGGAGTGTCGCGACGGAAGGTCTCGAGCAGCTTCATCAGAATCGGAGGTTGCCCGGGCCGGCGCATGCCCCTGAGGGTGCCGATCACCGCCGGGTCGAGCGCGCTTCCCACCGTCGACGCGGCCTGCCGCCGGGCGGCGCGCTCGAGGGCGGTCTGCAGCTCCTCGATGCGCAGCGGCTTCGCCAGATAGTCGTCCATGCCCGACTCCGCGCACGCGCGTCGATCCTCCCGCATCGCGTTCGCAGTCATCGCGACGATCCACGGGCGTGAGAGGTCGTCGAACTCCGCGCGGATCCGACGCGTCGCTTCGAGCCCGTCGAGCTCCGGCATCTGCACGTCCATCAGGATGACGTCGTAGCGCTGCCGCCTGATGGCCTCCAGCACTTCGAGGCCGTTCGCCACCATGTCGGCCCTGTACCCCATGTGCTCGAGGCTGAGCATTGCGAGACGCTGGTTCACCGTGTTGTCCTCGGCGACGAGGATTCGCAGTGGCGAGCGCTCACCCAGCGTGTGGTCGTAGAGCTGACGCGACTTTCTCCCGACGACTCTGACCGGCTGACCCGACAGGATGCTCACCAGTGCGTTGTACAGAGCGGAGGGCTTGATCGGCTTCGAGAGAACTGCCGCGAGGTGCGCGCCGGCATGCTCCTCGTCACGGCGGCCGACAGACGTCAGGAGCAGCACGGGGAGCCGCCCGCCGGCCTCGGTCTCCCTTGCGGCGCGCGCAAGCTCCACTCCCGACATCCCCGGCATCTGGCCGTCGAAGATCGCAAGGTCGAACTCCCTGCCGGAGCGAAGCCACTCGAGCGCCTGCAGCGGGTTCGACGTCTCCACGGGCTTCATCCCCCACGTGTCGGCCCACGCGAGCAGAATTCGTCGATTCGTGTCGTTGTCGTCGACGATCAGGAGCGTCTTCCCGCCGATGATCGGCTGGCTCTCCTGGAGGAACAGCTTCCTCGCCCCATCCGCGTGCTCGACCCGGATCGTGAACCAGAACGTCGAGCCGCGTCCGAGCTCGCTCTCGACCCACATTCGTCCACGCATCATCTCTGCGAGACGGCTGCTGATCGCGAGCCCCAGCCCCGTACCGCCAAAGCGCCTCGTCGTCGACGCATCGACCTGGCTGAACGACTGGAAGAGGCTGTCCGTTCTGTCGGAGGGAATCCCGATCCCCGTGTCTCTCACGGAGAACAGAAGCTCGTGCCCCCCACCTTCGAGGGCACTCGAAGAGACCTTCACGAAGATCTCCCCCCGCGGCGTGAACTTGATGGCGTTGCCGACGAGGTTCACGAGGATCTGACGCAGGCGCGTGACGTCTCCCGACACGAGCTCGGGCACGGTCGGCTCGATGAGGTAGCCGAGGCTCAGCCCCTTCTCCGCGGCCGGGGAGCCGAACAGGTCGAGCGCGGACTCCACGCAGTCATAGAGGTCGAACGGCTGCGCCTCGAGATCGAGGCGCCCCGCCTCGATTTTCGAGAAGTCGAGGATGTCGTTGATGATGACGAGCAGTACGTCGCCGCTCTGCCGGATCGTCTCGGCGTACTCTCGCTGCTCGCGGCTCAGGTCGGTGTCGAGCAGCAGGCCGGTCATCCCGATCACGGCGTTCATCGGAGTTCGTATCTCGTGGCTCATGTTGGCGAGGAACTCGCTTTTCGCGCTGTTCGCCGCATCGGCCGCCTGCATCGCCCGGCGCGTCTCGTCGAGCAGACGCGCGTTCGCCATCGCGGTGGCGACCTGGCCCGCGACCGTTTCGGAGAGGTGAAGCTCCGACGGGGCGAAGCGTGATTCCTCGGCAGTCAGGAGCGTGAGCAGTCCGATGACCTCGCCACGCACCACGAGAGGCGCCATCAGCATCGAACGCGCCCCGTGCGTCTCCATCAGTTCGAAGATCCCGGTGTTCGCCGTCGGGTTGGACGACTCGAGGTTCTGGACGGAAACTTTGTCTCCCTGAGGGCTCGTCATCAGGACGACGCCCCTTCCCGCTGGAGAAGGTGCCGTCTCGCCGTTCCCAGTCGTACCGGCGTCGTCGGGCCCGGAGATCCAGCTCGCGATCTCGAAGATCGCCGGCCTCCGCTGTTCCACGATGTGCTCCAGCGCCTGGTCCCCTTCGAGTGGCATCGGTATTCCAATGAAGCTGTGCCGCCGGTTCACGACGTCCTCCGCAACCGCGTCGAGCGCTTTACCTGAGGCGTCGAGCACCGAGACGGAACAGCCGCCGACACCGAACAGCTCGCGAATCTCCCGCGCGACGTCGCGGAGCGACGCCTCGAGGTCCTGGATCGATGACATTGCGAGGGCGACGCGGTTGAGAGTCGCGAGCTGCTCGGCGCGCGCCTCGGCGCTTCGGCGCGCGCGCACGACCTCGTCGAACAGCGTCCGAAGCTCCTCCTCGGTCGCCTTGATGTTCGTCACGTCGAGCATCAGTCCGTGCGTGTGTCGCGGGGTGCCCTTCTCGTCGCGGATCGTCCTCGACTGGTTCTGGAGCCAGAGCACGCGCCCGTCGCGGGCGATGTTCCGATGGAGGATGTTGACGTCGACCCCCGTCGCGTCCTTGCGCGCGAGATGGTCGAGCACCGCCTGCCGGTCGTCGGGGTGGAGCGTCTTCCACCACAGATCGGGATCGGCAAGCCACTCTTCCTGCGTGTAGCCAAGAAACGTCTCGACCTGCGGGCTGATGTAGCTCGTGCCGGAGCTCTGCCCCGTCGGATCGATGGACCAGCGATAGACGATCGCCGGAAGCTGCTCGACGAGGAGCCTGTAACCGGCCTCTGCGTCGGCGAGCAGCCGCTCGACACGCTCGCGCTCGGCGAGCTGCCTCTGCGCAGCCGTGTAGAGGCGCGCGTTCTCCATCGCCATCGCGGCCTGGTGAGCGAACGCGGCGGCGACGCGGGCGTGGCGGCGCGTGTAGAAACCCGCCTCGTGCTTGTCGAGCGCGATCATCCCGATCACGCGGTCGCGCGCGAGCAGCGGAACTCCCATCCAGGACCGGATCTCCGAAGCGCCGTGGGCCTTCGCGGCGAAGCCGGGGAACTGCGAGGTGTCGTTCAGCACGAGCGGAGTCCTCGAGCGAACGACGCTACCGTTCGGTATCTCCGGGTCGTCGAGCTCGAACCGGACTCCGATCAACTGCTCGATGTCGAGCAGGCCGAACGCGGCGACAATCTCCAGCGCATCCCCGCGCAGCTCCTGCACCGATGCGCTGTCGTAGGGAACGACCTTGCGGAGCTCGGTGAGCACGGCGTCGAGAACCTGCGTGAGGTCGAGCGACCCGGTGATCGCCTCCGCGGATGCGAGTAGCGTCTCCGCCTCCACGCGCGCGCTCCGCTCCTGCGAGTAGAGCTGCGCGTTGTCGATCGCAAGCGCGACCGCTTCCGCGAGGCGCGACATCACCGTCGTCTCCCGCTCGCCGAACGTCCGGCCGGGTTCGACCGACGCGATACCGATCACGCCGACCACTCTGCCTCGCGCCTCGAGCGGAACTTCGGCAACCGCGCGGTACGTGAGCACCTCGAAATTGACCGAGCGCCCGTCCCACTGCTGATAGTCGTCGACGACGAGCGGCCGCCCGGTCTCCCAGACCCGCCCCACTCCCCCTTCGCCCTTCTCCATCGACGTGCCGACGTACTCCTCGAATACTCCGGTCGCGACGCGCATCCCGATCCGCTGCGTATCCTCGTCGACGAGTGCGACGAAGGCGTGCTCCGTCTGGAGCATCTGCCTCACGCGGCGCAGCATGTTCCGCAGAAGTTCGTCGAGATCGAGACGGTTGAGCGTCCCGAGCATCATCTCGTTGAGCGTGGCGACGAGCCCTTCGTCGGTCGTCGCGGGGTCGCTCATCGACGCCCCAACCTCGGCAGACCCGTCCCGCAGGCTGTCGGTCTCGGCATCCGGAGGTTCGGGCTTGGTTCGTGTGTCGTCCAAAACGTTTGCAGCCCCGTTACGGCGATCAGGAAATGGTAGCAGCGCCACAGTCGAAACCAATCCGCAAATAACAGAGGGGCGGACCTTTCGGCCCGCCCCTCACAAGTTGTTCGTAATGTCGCGCTCAGGCTTTGACCGGTTCGGCAACCGCGATGCCCGCGTCGCTCCGGAGAGCCTCCGCCTTGTCGGTGCGCTCCCACGTGAAGCCCGGCTCGTTGCGGCCGAAGTGACCGAACGCCGCGGTGTTCTTGTAGATCGGCTTGCGCAGGTCGAGCGACTCGATGATTCCCTTGGGATTCATCTTGAAGTGCGCGCGGACCAGCTCGGTGATCTTCGAGTCTTCGATCCGCCCCGTGCCGAACGTATTCACGAACACGGAAACCGGCTCGGCCACGCCGATCGCGTACGCGAGCTGAACCTCGATCTCGTCCGCAATGCCGGCGGCGACGAGGTTCTTCGCGATGTAGCGCGCCATGTACGAGGCGCTGCGGTCGACCTTCGTGGGGTCCTTCCCCGAAAACGCGCCGCCGCCGTGACGGCCGCGGCCGCCGTAGGTGTCGACGATGATCTTGCGGCCGGTAAGGCCGGTGTCACCCTGCGGGCCGCCGATGACGAATCGTCCCGTCGGATTGATGTGGTAGACGGTCTTGTCGTCGAGGTATTCGGCGGGAATCACCGGCCGGACGATCTTCTCGATGATCGCGCTCGTCAGGTCCTTGTGCGAGATCGCCGGCGAATGCTGCGTCGACACGACGACGGCCGAGACGCGGACCGGCCTGCGTCCGTCGTACTCGACCGTCACCTGCGACTTGCCGTCCGGGCGGAGGAAGTCGAGGTCGTTGTTGCGGCGCACTTCGCTGAGGCGGCGCACGAGCTTGTGCGCCAGCATGATCGGGAGCGGCATGAGCTCCTCGGTCTCGCGGCAGGCGAATCCGAACATGAGCCCCTGATCCCCTGCACCGCCCGTGTCGACACCCTGGGCGATGTCGGGCGACTGCGGATCGATCGACGAGATGACCGCACAAGTCTCGCTGTCGAAGCCGTACTTCGCGCGCGTGTAGCCGATGTCCTTGATCGTCGAGCGGACGATCGACGGGAAGTCGACGTAGGTCGACGTGGTGATCTCGCCCGAGATCATCGCGAGCCCGGTCGTCACGAGCGTCTCGCACGCCACGCGACCCGTCGGGTCGGCCGCGAGAACTGCGTCGAGAATCGCGTCGGAGATCTGGTCGGCGATCTTGTCGGGATGGCCCTCGGTGACCGACTCCGAGGTGAAGAGATAGCGTGAGTTCGATGCCATGGGTTCGCTGCTCCTTGCGGGTGTGGCTGCGGATCGGCGAGCCTGCGGGATCCGGCCGGAAAGTCGGCGTATGGTAGCAGACCCATCTGGGAGGGTCAAAAGCCTGCTAACGGAAAGCCCCCCCGCCCAGACAGTCTGGCAGAATCCTGCCGACGCGTCGCGGGACTACCACCACTCTGCCCGCGTGTTATCATCCGCGCCGCTCTCGGATGGCGCGTCGTCGCAGGCAGTTCAGCGCCCGGGCGGCCCCGTAGCTCAGTTGGATAGAGCAGCGGTTTCCTAAACCGTTGGTCGGGTGTTCGAGTCACCCCGGGGCCACCATCGCCGCTCTCAGGAGCCGTCCTTTCCCGCCGGCGAACTCTCTCTTCACCCTTCCGTCTCCGCGTCTTTCGCGTCTACCATCTCCGATGCCGAATCTGCTCGCTCCCGTCGATCGGGCCGCGATCGCCGCCCGAGTGAACGCCCTCGACGCATCGAGCACCCGCCGTTGGGGGACGATGTCCGTCGAAGCGATGCTCGCGCACGTCTCCGACCAACTCCGTTTCGCGACCAGGGAGTTGCAACCGAACGGGCCCCGCGGACCGTTGACGTGGGTTCCTGTCCAGTGGTTCGCAATCGTGATCGCGCCGTGGCCGAAGGGGGGCCTCGACGCCTCGCGCGAGCTGCTTCAGACGGCTCCCGCTCCGATCGGCGAGAGCCGCGCCGAACTGCTTCGCCTCGTCGAGAAGTTCGCGACCGAAGCCTCGCGCGGCGACCTCGGCCCCCATCCGATGTTCGGCCACCTCTCCAGGCACCTCTGGTGTCGCCTCGCCTCGCGCCACCTCGATCATCATCTGCGGCAATTTGGGGCGTAGCTTTCACGGACGATCGGGCAAGGCGATCTCCGATGTTCTCGGTTGCCGGATTGAGGAGAGTCGCCCGCACAAGCCAGCTCCGGGCGCAGATTCACCGAATTGGTTCCGCCTCGGGCTGACACTCGCGTGCGGTCGTGTTAACGTATGGCCAGATGCAGCTCTGGGGCGCTTTCGAGCACGCGGGATGGGTGGGCAAGCTGGTCTTCGCCATACTGCTCCTTTTCAGTGTGGCCTCCTGGTCCACGATGATTGCGGTCGAGTTGCGCTTTCGCCGCAGCTTCGCGGCCTCCCGCTCCTTCCTCGACATCTTCCGGCGCGGCAAGCGTCTTGCCGACGTGCAATCGGCCGCCGACCAGAACAAGTACTCGGCGCTCGCGGGACTGTTCCGCGCCGGCTTCGCCGAGATCGACGCCCAGATCAAGCACGCCTCACCGGGCGCCCCTCCGAATACCGTGAAGTCACTCGACGCCGTGGAGCGCGCGCTCTATCGCGCGATCCGGGTCGAGAGTACGCGCCTCCAGCGCAACGTCCCGTTCCTCGCGACGACCGCCTCCGCGACGCCGTTCATCGGCCTCTTCGGCACGGTCTGGGGGATCATGGACGCGTTCCGCGAGATCGGCATGACGGGAAGCACGTCGATCGTTGCCGTGGCGCCCGGCATCAGCGAAGCACTGATCAACACGGCGGCAGGCCTCTTCGCGGCGATCCCCGCCCTGCTCGCCTACAACCGCTTCTCCCACCTTCTCCGGCTCGCCCGCGGCGAGATGGAGGAGTTCAACCTCGAGTTTCTCAATCTCACCGAGCGGAACTTCACCTGATGCCAGCACGTAAACGTGGTAACGGACTCGGCGTCCCGGGTATCGGCGGAGCTCCGCCCGGTGTCATACCGAGGTAGAGACGATGGCATTCAACCCACGAAACGACGACGACTTCGGCCCCATGGCCGACATCAACGTGACTCCCCTCGTCGACGTGATGCTGGTGCTGCTGATCATCTTCATGGTCACCGCGCCACTGATGACGCAAGGGCTCACGGTCGAGCTGCCGACAGCGGAGGGGCGGAATTTCGAAACCTCCTCGGCGACGCCCGCGACGATCTCGATCACTCGCGACGGGCAGATTCTCGTCGACGGCGCGCTCGCCAGCGGCGACGACCTCGAGCTGACCCTGGGCACACTGCTGCGGAGCCGGAAGATCAAGAAGGCGCTGCTCGAAGCCGACACGTCCGTTCCGTACGGAACCGTCATCCGCGTAGTCGACGTCATGAACCGCGCGGGAGTGGAACAACTGGGCATGGTGACCCGTCCGCTGGAGGAGAAGGGTGCGCGACGCCGTCGCTGACGTCCTGATCCAGCGGCGTGGGATGTCGAGCCGCGAGTCATCAGGGCTTCTTCCTTCGCTGCTGCTCCACGGGGCGCTCGTGGCGCTCCTGGTGATCTCCTCGCGCCCCCGCCCGGTCGAGCTCCCGCCGCAGGTCCTAACGGTGCGCCTCTCACCCGCGGCCGCCGGGGCGAAGAGCAAAAGATCTACCGTCGCCGCGCCGCGCCCCGAGCCGAAGCCGGAGACGAAGGCGGAGTCGAAGCCGGTCGCCGAGGAAGCGAAGAAGGCGCCTCCCGCGCTGAAGAACCAGGAGACGCTCTTCGGCCAGGCCGCAAAGCCGAAGGGGCGCGAGGAGAAGCCCGCCGCGACTCCCCCTCAAACGAGGCAGCCTCAGCCCGACACGCAGGGCGCGTCGTTCGCGGAAGGCGGCCAGGGGGGGATCGGGATCATGCCCGGGGTCGGGGCAGCGGGCATCACCGGCCTCGAGGGCGGCAATTTCCCGTACAACTTCTACCTCGAGCGCATGGTGACGATCATCGGCGAGAACTGGATCCGGCCCCAGACCGGGGCTGACATCACGACCGTCGTCTACTTCGTCATCCAGAAGGACGGCACGATCCGCGACGCGGAAATTCGAAAATCGAGCGGCTCGGGCGTCTTCGACCGCGCGGCGCTGCGAGGGGTGATCGAATCGTCACCCCTGCCTCGCCTTCCCGTCGGGTACAGCGGTTCGTACCTCGGCGTGCATCTCACGTTCCATTAGGGAGGACGAAGGTTCCATGACGAATCGCAAATTCACTCGAACGATGCTGATGATCGCGGCAGCATTCGCGCTTCACGGCGTCGCAGCGGCCCAAACGCAGGTCGGGGTCGACATCTACGGGCGCAGCAGCGCGCAGGCGATGCGGATCGCCGTCCCGTTCCCCACGCTCACGCAGCCGGTAGCGGCGGCGGCCGTCCACGAGCCGTTCTTCTCTCCGCTGACGCGCGCGATCGCCTACTCCGAGATCTTCGGCATCGTGGCGCTGCCTCCGGGAAAGGCTCCATCTCCGGCTGTCGCGAAGGAGGCGGGCGCGCAGTTGTATCTCGATCTCACGATCTCGCTGGACGGGGCGAACTACGTCGTCGAGGCGCGACTGCTCGACACCAACAGCAACTCGACGCAGCTCGCCCGACGCTACCGCTCGACGCCTGCGGCGCTGACGCGGATCGCGAACACGATTGCCAACGACCTGCTCATCCACTTCACCGGCAAGCCGGGCGTCTTCCTCACCCAGATCGCCTTCGTCTCGACCCGCGACACCTCGGGACAGAGAATCAAGGAAATCTACGTGATGGATTGGGACGGATCGAACCAGCGCAGGATTACGTCGCACAAGACGCTATCGATCTCTCCCTCCTGGTCGCCCGACGGAAACCGGATCGTATACACCTCGTTCGGCCGCGGATCGACCGACATGTACACGGTGGGCCGCGAAGGTGGCGCGCGCAAGAAACTCGAGACCGGTGTCTCGCTCAACAGCTCACCGACTTTTTCTCCCGACGGGACGAGGATCGCCTTCGTCGGATCGCAGAAGGGCAACACGGACATCTGGGTCATCGATGCCGACGGGAAGAGCCCGCGGCGCCTTACGAACGACTCGTCCATCGAGTCGACGCCCGCCTGGAGCGCCAACGGGCGTGAGATCTCCTTCACGTCGTCGCGCAGCGGCACGCCCCAGATCTACGTCATGGACGCCGAAGGGACGAACGTGCGCCGCATCTCGTTCGACGGCGAGTGGAACGACGACGCGGTCTGGTCGCCCGACGGCGAGATGATCGCGTACACGTCCGGAGTGAAGGGGTTCTACCAGATCCGGATCATGAACGTCGCAACCCAGAAGACCTGGATCATCGCGGGGACGGGATCGAACGAGCAGCCGAGCTGGGCTCCCGACGGAAGGTCGCTCCTCTTCCAGTCCAATCGCAGCGGATCCTGGCAGATCTACCGCGTGAATCCCGATGGCACGGGGCTCACGCAGCTGACCAGCGCCGGAGAGAACACGTCGCCCGACTGGTCATGGAGACTCGGCAAGTAACTTCCACGGCGCAGGGATGCGCTTTTGTTATGATTCGAACACTCTAAAGGAGAGGTGATACATGCGAACTTCGTTCCGGAAACTGCTCATCGTCGCTGCCATTCTTGCGCTGGCCCTGGCTTTCGGCGCCTGCAAGAGCACCACGAAGGATGTGAAGGCGCCCGAGCCGCCACCCGCCCAGGAAGTCGAACCCGCGGTGCCCGCCACCGTCGACCAGCCGAAGGACTTCGTTCAGGAGGAGCCAACGACCGAGGTGCTTCCGGACGACGCCGAGGAGCTGAACCGGATGGCGCAGGAAAAGGGCTGGATCCGCGACGCCTTCTACGAGTATGACTCGTCGACCCTGACGGATCAGGCGCGCGAGGCGCTGCAGGCGTCCGCGAGCTGGCTCAAGGGCTATCCCCAGTACGGGCTCATCGTCGAAGGACATTGCGACGAGCGTGGCACCGAGCAGTACAACATGGCGCTCGGCGAGCGTCGCGCCTACGCCGCGAAGGAGTATCTCGTCTCGCTTGGCATCGACGCCGCACGCGTCCAGACGCAGAGCTTCGGTGAAGAGCGGCCGTTCGACTCAGGCACGACCGAGGCCGCGTACGCGAAGAACCGCCGCGCGCATCTCGTGCTCACGAGGTAATCGACAATGCGCGTCCGGGCACTGTTGGCAGTAACCGCGCTCGCGCTGGCGACCGGCTGCGTGAGCAGTTCGGACGTCGAGCGTCTGCAGGCGCAGGTCTTCGATCTGCAGGACCAGGTCGCCCAGCTGAAACGAAGCTCGAGCACCGAAGTTCAGCAGGTCAACCAGAAGATGGCGCGCCAGACCGAAGATCTCCTCAAGTCGTATGCCGACCTCACGGCGAGAGTCGGAGAGGGCGACGAGAAGATGCAGAGCACCGTGGGTCAGATCGAGCAGACGAACTACCGGCTCGACCGGATCGCCCAGCAGCTCACGCAGCTTCAGAGTGAGCTCGCCGCGATGAAGGCATCGCGCGGGACCATTGCGACTGCCCCTGTTTCGGAAATCCCGCCACCGGCGGGGGGAACCCCCGCCGGTGGTACGGTCATCGTCGACTCGGAGCCTTCCGACGATCCGATCGAGGTCTACCAGTCGGCATATCGGGATTACCAGAGAGGCAACTACGATCTTGCGCGGCAGGGTTTCGACGACTTCGTCAAGGCCAATCCGCAGTCAGATCTCGCCGACAACGCGATGTACTGGATCGGCGAGACGTACTTCGCGCAGAAGAAGCACCGCGACGCGATCGCGATGTTCGACCGGGTGATCAACGAGTACCCGAAGTCCGACAAAGTCCCTTCGGCGCTCCTGAAGAAAGGTCTGGCCTACATCGAGATGGGAGAGAAGGCGCAGGGCGTCGTCCAGCTCCAGTACGTGATCCACGAGCATCCAGGGTCCCGGGAAGCCACTCTCGCCCGCCAGCGGCTCCAGGCAATGGGGATCGAAACCCGTTGAAGTGAAATAGCTTCGCCTGACCTGCTGTTAGTCGGGCGGATTCAGAAAAGTCTCATCCGGAAGGGATTCAAGGAGAAGGAATGGCAAACACGAAGTCGGCCGAGAAGAGGAACCGCCAGTCGGAAAAGCGCCGCGTGAGCAACCGCCCCGTGAAGTCGCGCCTCAAGTCGACCCTCAAGACGTCGAGGGCGGCGGTGAAGGAAACGAAGGGTGACGCCGCGAACGCGATCCTCGCCGGAGGTTTCTCCGAGATCGACAAGGCCGCGAAGAAGGGCGTGATCAAGAAGAACACCGCGAACCGCTACAAGTCGCGCCTGGCCAAGGCTGCAAAAGACAAGGCCGCCGCGAAGTAAGCGCGATCCGTCGCAGACACTGAAAAGCCGCGCGTGAGCGCGGCTTTTTCGTGTTTTAGGCAAGGCGGGAGGCGAAAGGCGAGAGGCGATGAGCAGGCCCACGGCGCCGCAACGAGCCTCGTTTGAGACAGGGCGAAAGGCGATGTGTGGTCGGCATCCTCGAAATTCGTTGCTACGCCCAGCTGCGGATGGAACGGGCGACCCGACGGGTCGCCCCTACGATTGAATCGCCTGCTATCGCCTATCGCCTCTCGCCTTTCGCCTGCTAGAACCCTTCCAGCAGACTGCTGACGAGCGATTCGGCGAAGCGAACCGCGATGTCGTTGATCGCCTGAGTTTCCTGGTCGAACGTTCCGCCGGATTCCGGATTGATCGGATAACTGTCCGTGAAGTAGTACTGATCGTTCTTCCAGAGCACCGCGTCTTCGGCCCGGTGGTCGAGCAGTTGGATCGACGCGCGGACGGTGATCTGGTACTGAGTCGCGCGCCCCTGCTCGTCGAACGCGACCGGATTGATGCCAAACGACGTGATGATGCCCTTCACGATGAGATCCGAGCCGTCGGCTTCCGACACGAGCCTTAACCCGCTGCGCGAGACCATTTCCTCGGCGACCGCGCGGGTGACCCGTTGCTCAAGCTCGACGCGGGTCGTTCGATTCACGAAGGTCGGGATTTGGACGGTCTTCGCGTCGGCCGGTAGGAAGTTTCCCTTCCCGACGAGCGCGTAGCCGCAGCCGGAGAGGAACAGGACGAGGATCAGCAGCGCTGGGCGCATCACTTCACCACCAGGTTCACGAGACGCCCGGGTACGTGGATGGTCTTCACGATCGTCTTTCCCTCGAGATACGGTACGACCTTCGCGTTGCTCTTCGCGGCCTCGATGACCGCGGCTTCCGCGGCTCCGGCCTCGACCTCGAACTCACCTCTGAGCTTGCCGTTGACCTGCACGACGATCGTGACGAAGTCCTCCTTCGCCAACTCCGGGTCGGCGACCGGCCATGACGACGCGACCAGCATCGTCTCGTGGCCGAGCTTCTCCCACCACTCCTCCGTGAGATGCGGCGCGAACGGATGGAGCAGTTGCAGCAGCGTCTCGAAGCAGGAGATGGCCGTCTCGCGGGACGAGCCTCCCTGCGACAGGTAGTCGCCGATCGCGTTCGAGTACTCCATCATCGAGGAGATCGCGGTGTTGAAGTTGAAGCGCTCGATGCGCGAGGTCACCCCGGCGATCGTCTGGTGACGACGCCGCTGCAGTTTCGTCTCTGCCTCGCCGTCCGACGCCGCGCCGGCAGCCATGGCGACGATCCGCTCGCCGTAGTTCCAGACGCGGTTGAGGAAGCGGTGCTGGCCGATGATCGCCTGGTCGTCCCACGCCGCTTCGTCCTGCGGCGGCGCGATGAAGAGCGTGTAAACCCGCTCGGTGTCGGCGCCGAACCGCTCGATCAACTCGTCGGGAGGCACGACGTTGAACTGGGACTTCGACATCTTCGCGACTTCGGCGACGAGCAGCGCGCCAGTCGTCGCCCGGTACGGAATGCCGTCGCGGTGTTCGACTTCTCCGAGCGGGACCCACGACATGTTCTTCGACGGGTCGCGGTAGCCCTCCTTCGTGATCATCCCCTGGTTGAAAAGGCGCCGGAACGGCTCCTCGAAGGTGACGAGCCCGAGGTCGTGCAGGACGCGGGTGATGAACCGTGCGTAGAGCAGGTGAAGGATCGCGTGCTCGACACCGCCGATGTACTGGTCGACGGGGAGCCAGCGGTTGACGACCGCGGAATCGAAGATCGCGGTTTCGTTTCGCGGCGTGACGAAGCGTGCGAAATACCACGACGAGTCGACGAACGTGTCCATCGTGTCGGTTTCCCGCCGCGCGGCGGCGCCGCATTTCGGGCACGAGGTCTCGACGAACGACTTCGCCTTGGCGAGAGGATTCCCCTCGCGACCGGTGAACGGAACGTCGAGCGGCAGCTGCACCGGCAACTGGTCGTCGGGCACCGGGACCAGGCCGCACGCCTCGCAATAGACGATCGGGATCGGCGTTCCCCAGTAGCGCTGCCGCGAGATGAGCCAGTCGCGAAGCCGGTAGCGCACCGTGCGACGCCCGATGCCGCGGCTCTCGATCTCCGTCGCGATCGCCTCGATCGCCCGAGGGGTGGAGAGCCCGGTGATCGAACCGGAGTTCACCGACACGCTCGCTTCCTTGTCTCCCCACGCCTGCTCGAGCTCGGACTCGACGGGGGCGGCACCATCAGCGGGAGCGACGACGACGCGGAGCGGCAGCCCGAATTGCTTTGCGAACTCGAAGTCGCGCTGGTCGTGCGCCGGAACCGACATGATCGCGCCGGTGCCGTACTGCGGCAGGACGAAATTGCCGAGCCAGATCGGGATCTCTTCGTTCGTGAACGGATTCACGGCGTACGAGCCGGTGAAACGGCCTTCCTTGCCGGCAGTCTCCGCCTGGCGCTCGAGATTCGTCTGGTTGCGGACGTGCGTGATCCACGCCTCGATCGCGGCGCGATCGGGATGATCCGCAATGAGCGCCGCTACGCCGGGGTGCTCGGGCGCGAGCACCATAAAGGTCGCGCCGTAGATCGTGTCGGGGCGCGTCGTGAAGACGGTGATCGACTTCCCTAACTTCGGAATCGCGAACTGCACGTCGGCGCCGACCGAGCGACCGATCCAGTTCCGCTGCTGGAGGCGAACCTGCTCGGGCCACTCGGTCAGCTGGTCGAGCCCGGCGTCGAGGCGGTCGGCGAATTCGGTGATTCGGAGGAACCACTGCTCGAGCTCCTTCTGCTCTACCTCGTGAGCACAGCGCTCGCAGCGCCCCTCCCTCACCTGCTCGTTCGCGAGCACCGTCTGGCACGACGGGCACCAGTTCACCGGCGACTTGGCGCGGTACGCGAGGCCTCGCTCGAACATCCGCACGAAGAGCCACTGGTTCCATCGGTAGTATCCCGAATCGCACGAGGCAAGTTCCTTCGACCAGTCGTAGAGGATGCCCCACGCGTCGAACTGCCGTTTCATGCGCGCGATGTTCGCGACGGTCCATTCCCGAGGATGGATGCCCCGCTTGATCGCGGCGTTCTCGGCCGGGAGTCCGAAGGCGTCCCACCCCATCGGGTTCAGCACGCTCAGCCCCCTCATCCGGAGGTAGCGGAAGAGCGCGTCCCCAAGGATGTAGTTCCTGCCGTGGCCGACGTGGAGGTCGCCGGACGGATACGGGAACATGTTGAGCATGTAGTACTTCTCGCCGGGCCTGGACACGTCGATTTCCGCGACGCGCCTCTCGGCCCAGCGCTTCTGCCATTTGGTTTCAATCGTCTTGGGTTCGTAGGACATTCGATCGTCTCGGCGGGTGACCTTGCGGCCACCGGGAAAATGAGGC
>JAMPYE010000428.1 GCA_023700825.1 Thermoanaerobaculia bacterium
AGAAGGAGTGCCAGAAGCCGTTCTTCGCCTTCGTGTAGTACTTCGGAACCAGGCCGGGCGGAGTGTGGCAGTCGTTGCACGTCGCGACGGAGCGGTGGCTTCCGTGCTGCCAGCCGTCGAACTGTTCGGTCATCACGTGGCAGTTCGCGCAGGCGGCGGGGTCGTTGTAGAGATACGCAGCCCCTTTCGCGTACGTGAAGGTGTAGCCGCCTACGCCGACTGCGATCCCGATCGTGGCCCCGACGATGGTCGCCAGGATTTGCGCTCGTTTCATGGGGTCGTGTCCCTGAATGCCGGTCCTGTGGAGAGTCCTGCCGTGAGTCGCGGAATCACCACTTCGCGGTCATCTCCAGATAGAAGTACTGAGCCGTATCGCCGGTGTAGATGCCTTCGATCGCGTTGCCGCCTTGAGCGTGCGAGAGGTAGGCCGTCGCGCCGAAGTTCATGTTGATCTTATAGTCCACGCTGAGGTCGACCACCGTCATCAGATTGTCGCGACCCCCCGTGGGGCGCCCGGCGTAGCCGAAGTTGTCCGAGCGGAACGCGCCGCCTCCAGCGTACCAGAGGTCGGCCGAGTCGCTGAGGCCGATGCCGTGGAAGTCGCCGCGAACGGTCCACTTGTCGCCCGGCTCGACGAAGAGCTGGAAGAACGCGTCGGTGCTGTTCATCAGGTTGTAGGCCGGCAGTCGCGCGTAGAGGCGCGGCGTCGGCAGGACCTGGAAGAAGGTCTCGTGGCGGTCGTCGGCGGGGTTGTCGTCGCCGCTGCCGTCGAAGATGCCGACCCGGAACCACGGCTTGCCGGCGACGCCGGTGAAGCGGTAGCCGGTCTCGAAGGCGAACGCCGTGGAGAACTGGTCGAGCGTGCCCCAGTCGCCGTACTGCAGCGCGCCCCAGAAAAGGAAGTCGACGAGGCCGCTGTCGTTGACCGGAACGGTCTGCACCCAGTTGAAGCCGATGGTGCTGAGCGCGATCTTCTCGCGGTCGAGGTTGCGCGCCGAGGAACTGCGATTGTCGGTCTTCACGAGCCCGCGGTCGTCGACGTAGTAGATGCCGAAGACGCGCCACTCGCCGGGCGACGGCGCCGTCTCGCGCGTGTACGCGCCGTAGGCGACGAGGACGTCGTCGATCTGGTCCATGCCGTCGACGTCGAAGCTGCCCTCGGTCGGCACCGAGGCCATGAGTGTGAAGTTGCTCGAGTCGGTCTCGCGTGAGAAGTGCACGCCGTCGAAGCTCCGTCCGACGTGCGAGAAGCCGAAGGTCCCGATGAGGCGTTCCGAGACGCGCATCCGCTTGAGCCACATCAGACTCGCGTCGTCGTACTTCCGCTCCATCCCTTCGGCAAAGCCGAAGCGGCCGATCTTCACGGTTCGGCCGTGGCCGAGTCCCTTGAAGTTGAGGTACGCCTGCTTGACGAAGATCCCCTCGGCGTTGGTGTCGCCGTTGGCCTGGTAGTAGTTCGCGCCGAGGCCGAGCAAGCCCTGCGGGGCCGGCGCGATGGCGTCGTCGGGGAGGCTCGCCAGCATCGGCACGGCACCTTCCACGAACCAGTCGACGGTCTCGCGCTTCTGTCCGGCGTTGACTGTGAGAAGAGAGCCGAAGAAGGAGTAGTCGGCGTTCGCCGCGGAAGCGTCGAACCATTCCCACTCTTCCACGCGGAGGCGCCAGCTTCCCCCGATGTCGACGGAGTTCGACTGCGCTTCCTGAGCAAAGAGAGCGGCGGGCGCGAGTGCGACGAGGATCGTCGCGAGCAGTGCGATGCGGTTCACTCTATGTTCCTCCATGCGGTTTCCCTCGAAGCGACGCACATTCGAATCGAATTATCGCGCAGTCGGAATGACCGAGGTCACGCGAGTGACGCGGGTCACGCTCGACGTGGCAACGCATCGCCGCGCGGGGCCGGTCGACCGTTCGAGTCGAAGGGGCAGATCATCGAGTTGTCTCGCGTGCGCGTGATCTTTGCTGAAACACTTCGTCGCTCGAGGTGTCATCCGTCACACCGCCGCGACGTGCCGCGTTTGGGAACCGCGACCCGCGGCAGTGCGGAGAGAGTCACAAAAACAGGTAGCGCGGGTCACATGAGAGGAATTCGGGGATCCCTATTCTGCCTACATGATCGGCAGAGAGGAATCACCGCGCAGCAAGACGTCGTCGCGACCGATTGCACTGCATCCACGGCAGATGAACTCAGTGGAGTTGTTCCGCAGCCTCAGCGCATTCATCGAGCCGATGCTTCTTCACCAGGGCGACAGGCTCTTCAACGCGGGCGAAGCCGCAGACGGCATCTACCTGATTCAGCGTGGCAGAGTGCAGCTCACCTACAAGAACGCGGCAGGGAGCCCGGTGACCGAGCGGCTCGTGCATGGCGGCCAGATCCTCGGGCTCGGCCCGCTGTTCGCGGAGCGCCCCTGGGGCGCGAGCGCAGAGGTGATCTCGACGACTCGCGCAGGCTTCGTGCGCAAGGACGCCGTTCTCAGGTTTCTCGACGAGCATCCCGAAGGGCGCCTCGCAGTCCTGAAGCTCCTGAGCCAGGACGTCGACCGCTGCCTCGAGCTGATTCGTCACCGAAGCCCCGCGATGTCGAAGGCCTCGTAGCGGGACGGTGGCGCGAGGGCACCGACCCGTGTGACGCCGTGCGGGGACGACCCGCAGCGGGTCGCTTCGGCATGTGACCGATGTCACGCCAACCCGTGACATCGATGCTCGCCCCGCGTGCGCTCCTTCCCTAGATTCAGTGATGGGAGCGAATGGAGGCAGTCGTGCACGAGCCTCCGCCGATCCGAGGGAATGGAGCGAGCGATGCCTTCACCGTACAACATCGACGTCCACTACAGCTGTATGGATTGCGTGGACCGGACCGATCGTCCGTTTTGTAACCTCACGAAGAAAACGATGGAGGGGCTCGAGAAGATCAAGTTCACGAGCGTCTATCCGCGCGGAGCCCTCCTCTTCGTCGAAGAAGAGCAGCCCCGGGGCGTCTTCATCCTATGCAGCGGGCGGGTCAAGCTGACCACCTCGTCGAGCGAAGGAAAGAAGCTGATCCTCAAGATCGTGCAGCCGGGCGAAGTGCTCGGCCTCAGTTCGGCGATCCTCGGCAAGCCGTACGAAGTCTCGGCCGAGACGATCGAGCCCTGCCAGGTGAACTTCGTCAAGCGCTCGGACTTCCTCTCGTTCCTCAACGAGCACACCGAGGCGTGTTTCCACACAGCGGAGCAGCTCTCGGAGAAGTACCAGATGGCGCAGCGCGAGATCCGTTCGCTCGGCCTCTCGTCGTCGACCGGGGAGAAGCTCGCGAAGCTGCTGCTCGACTGGTGCGACGAGACGACGAAGACCAACGGCTCGTTCCGCCTCAAGGTCGTCCTCACCCACGAGGAAATCGCACAGATGCTCGGCACCACGCGCGAGACGATCACGCGGCTGCTCAGCGACCTGCGAAAGAAGAAGATCATCGACATCAAGGGCTCGACTGTGATGGTCACCGACCACGCTGCGCTCGAGGAGATGGTGTCGATCTAGCGAACTGAGAATCGAGAGATGAAGATGGCGAGGTGCGGGAGGCCGGCGATCCACCTGTAACGATCACCGCAGTCACTTCCTGGTTCTTTCCGCAACCTGATCCCACCCCCCGAGTCTCCGCAGTTCATCGCGGCGGCCCGCACCTCGCGGAAGTCTCTTGATGAAGGGCGAAAGGCGAGATGCAGCACGTGACCCCTTCGTCCAGCGCCCGCCGCGGCCCGCAGTTCGCTGGAAGCCTTCTCTGCCTGCCTTCGCCTCTCGCCTGCCCTCCGGATCCGCATTCCGCATTCGGCAGTCCGCATTCCGAAATACCCCCCCGCCCTCCCGCGTTCTCCCGCACGCTTCGGAAGGCTGGACAGCAGCGTGGGCATCGGTATAATCCGCGCTGCTCCGGGCCTGCCGGAACGCATCCCATGCCGTTGTAGCTCAGTTGGTAGAGCAGCTGATTCGTAATCAGCAGGTCACCGGTTCGAGTCCGGTCAACGGCTCCAGTGAAAGCGCTTCGAACGCCCCCGAGTGATCGGGGGCGTTCTCGTTTTCGGGCTCTTGACCTCTCCTGCTTGACCGCGGGGCGTCGCCTCGCCGGTTCGTTTTTCAAAAAATTCGCACGGCCCCTTGACCTTCCCACGATGGGAAGGCCCATCGTGTTGTTCGTGAGGAGGAATCGAACATGAAACCCAAGGTCGCCACACCAACGAATCTCGTCATCGACCCCGTCTGCGGAATGCTGATCGACCCCGCCGAGGCGGCGGGAAGCTCGCACCACGAGGGCACGACACACTACTTCTGCGCCCTCTCCTGCAAGAGCGAGTTCGACGCAGGGCATGGGGCCCAGATCGGAAGAGCG
>JAMPYE010000429.1 GCA_023700825.1 Thermoanaerobaculia bacterium
CGTCTTCGCGCGTTCGGCGTCGCCGATCTTCTTCTTCAACACGCCGGAGACCTTCGCCGTCACGTCTTCGATCTTTGTCGTCACGTAAACGCGCGTGCTCGGCGAGGCCTGCGGCTCGTCGGCACGGGTCGTCGCCAGGAACCCCTTCGCGATCAGGTCGCGATCGGCGGTCGAGTTGTACTGCAACGCGCCGTGCACACAATGATGGTTCGTCACGATCAGCCCTTCGGGCGAGACGAAGGTCGCGCTGCAGCCGTTCGTATCGACGATCGCTCCCATCGGAAAACCCGTGAGGTCGGCGAAGGAGGCCGGATCGAGTTGCAGGCCCATCGCCTTCAACTCGTCACCCAGGGCGGGGATCTGCTGCGGCATCCACATTCCCTCGTCGGCCTGAAGCGTTGGCGCGACAAGGATCGACAGGAACACGAACGGAGAGATCAGGAATCGGCTCAAGAAGTCACCTCGATGAATCGCTCGGTGCGTGCGCAGAGGCATGCACGCCCATGGCGGGGGGATTCTAGGTGACGGCCGGGAGGCGCGATGTGACGCTCGCGTCACGGAGTTGTGCGCGCGCGACGGAGCGGCCCGGCCCCCTGCCCGAGCGGGAGGCCGGTATCGACGTCAGAACGAGCCGAGAACGAGCGCGACGTCGGCGCCGATCGCCCTCAGATTCCGATTGAGCAGATCCTCGTAGTCGCCGCCGAGCGCGCCGACGCCGGATCTGCGCTCCTGGGTGATTCGCAGCAGCACGCTGCCCGACGCGCCGTCCTTCACTTCGATCATCAGCCGGGTTCCGGCGGCGCCCGCGCCGAAGCCGCCCCAGTAGCGAGCCGCCTTCGAGCCGGGATTCATCGCTTCGACGTTGCCCGTCACGATCAGCACGCCCTCGCCTTTCGCGTCACTCGCGACGACCTCGGGGGTATCTCTGTCGAGCTCGTCCTCGATTCCTTTCGCGAGCGGCCCTTCGACGTTCGAGAGGACCTTCTTCACCGGCTCGAACGTGTTGTCGTCCGCCTCGGGAAGCGGCGTCTCGCTCGTGTCGAAGTCCTGAACGGCGACCTTCGAGTAGTCGGCGAGCTTGAAGACCTCGACGATTTCGAGCAGGTCGATCTCGTCCTTCCAGTCCTTGTAAGTTCCGGGCTCGGTCGAGGCGCCCTTCTTCCTGCCAGCGAGCGCGGAGGGCGCGAATGCTACAAGGACGACGAGGCACAGGGAGATTGTGAAACGGTCGATTCTCTTCACGGTTTCCTCCGACTCAAGTGGTCATGCAGCTCGGTCTTGCGGCAGGCACTACGTTGAAGGGCCGGATGAACGCGATCCAGTCGATCGATGTGAGTGGCGTCACTCGCGTACGGCCCGGATCTCCTGGTCCCGCCTCGATTGTCGACCCATATTATGAACGATGCCGGGGGGACCGTGAGTTAAGCCCGGCGCTCTCGCTGAAGAAGAGGCTGGAACGACAAAGCCATCGGGCGCAGAGACAAGAACCATTTGCCCGGTGCAGCAGGGGTACCCGATCCGGCCAGGGACACAGAACCGAGGGCGCGACAGGCCCGATCCTCCCGGCTGTTTTCTTGTTCGCGGGGACTCCCGACTCCCCCGCCCCCGCGGCTCCTTCGATCCTTTGGAATTCGGCATCCCGCGCGATCATCCCCCGCCACGTCTCTCGTCCGCTCCGATCCGCCCGCTCAATCGGGCTACAATCCGTCTCCATGACGAAATCGCTGATGGACACGCTGGGCAAGGTCGCTCTCTTTGGCGATCTCACGGAAGCGGAGCTCGAAGCGCTCGCACGACGCATGTCGCGGCGGCCGCTCCTGGGTGGTGAGTTGCTGTTCGCCGAGGGTGATCCCTGCCAGGGCTTCTTCGTCGTCGAGTCGGGCGCGCTGCGCATCTTCAAGACCTCACCCTCGGGGCGCGAGCAGGTACTCACCATCGAGAGGACCGGCGGCATCGTTGCCGAACTGCCCGTCTTCGACGATGGCCCCTATCCGGCCTCGTGCTCGGCGGTCGTCGAGACCTCGGTTCTCTTCCTGTCCAAGGTCGAGTTCCGTGAGCTCTGCATCGAGCACCCGACGGTCACGCTGAAGGTGCTGAAAGCGACCGGCAAGCGTCTTCGCCGTCTCGTCGCACTGATCGAGGAGCTCTCCTTCACGACGGTGCGCCAGAGGCTCGCCGGGCTGCTCCTCCGTATCGCCGACAAAGAAGGGGTTCCGACCGGCGACGGCCTCGAGATCACGATCCCGGCAAACCAGGAGATCGGCGCCCACATCGGCACCGTGCGCGAGCTCGTGTCGAGAAACCTTTCTCGATTCCAGTCCGAAGGGATGATCCGGATGGACGGTAAGCAGGTCGTCATCCTCGAGCGGAAACGCCTCGAGGAAGAGCTGCAGAGCGACTGATCGTTCCGGGAGCCGGAAACCGGATCCCGGCACTCCCCCCCGCGTGATCGGCCACGAGCCGGCTCCTCGACCGGTACGTCGTGTCACATCCTTGCGGCCCGTTCATCCTCGACAACCGGCCCCCAAAAGGAGCATGAAGAGCAGTGACCGTGTACCCTATTGACAACTGTATGCTTATATAGGAATATACGCCAGTCGAATGTGATTTTCCCCGGCAACGAAACTCAGGAGGACTCGAACCATGACAGTCGACCGCTACCTCAGACTCATCGCCGGCATCGTCGTCGGCATCACCGTCGCCCTCGGTTACTTCGTCCACCCAGCGTGGTTCCTCTTCACCGGCTTCGTGGCGCTGAATCTCGTTCAGTCGGCCTTCACGAACTGGTGCCCGATGATGGCGGTCCTCCGCAAACTCGGCGTGAGAGACGCCGCCTGCGACGTCGCTCCGCAGAATTCCTGATTTCCCTGGGAGGCCTCCGATGAAACGCATCCTCGCCGCGGTCCTTCTCGCGCTCGCCGCGCCGCTGTTCGCGGCCGATCCCGATCGACCCGCTGTCGATCTCTCCGACGGGCTCTCGCTCGAAGAGGCCGCGGCCCTCTCCCTCGCGGAGAACCCGCGCATCCGGATCGCCGAATCGGGCGAGACCGTCGCGGTCGCCCGCCTGCGACAAGCCCAGTCGACCTGGCTTCCCCATATCGCGCTGAGCGAGACTTTCACGCGTGGCGACAACCCGGTGTACGTCTTCGGCACGCTGCTCGAACAGGGGGCGTTCGGCCAGGAGAACTTCGATCCGAACTTCCTAAACGATCCGCCGGAGCTCGACAACTACCGCCTCGCGGTCACCGCGCGCCTGCCGATCTTCGACCAGCTTCGTCGCTGGTCGTCGATTTCGATCGCCGGCGCCGGCGTCGAGCAGGCCCGTCTCCAGTCGGAAGCCGCGCGTCAGGCGTTGCGCAGCTGGACGATTCGCACGTATTACGGCGTCCTGGTCGCGGAGGCGCACGAGCAGGTCGCCGCCGACGCCGTGAAGGCCGCGGAATCGACCGTATCGTCGATTCGCGACCGCTTCGAGACGGGACTCGTCGTGCAGTCGGACCTGCTCGGAGCCGAAGTGCAGCTCTCCGACTTCCGCCAGCAGCTCATCGCCGCGCAGGGACAGAAGGCGATCGCCTACAAGGCGCTCGCGAACGTCCTCGGTGTTCCCTCCGATACACCCCTCGACGTTACGGCAGACCTGACCCCTCCCGCGTTTCCGGAGATGCCCTACGCCGAGCTCCTCGCGATCGGCATCGAGAAGCGCCCGGACGTTCAGATCGCGGAGCTCAGCCGCCGGCAGGCTTCGTACGGCTCCCGGATGGCAAAGGGACAGTTCCTTCCCCGCGTCGACACGTTCGCGAACTGGGGACAGAGTGGCGAGTCGATCAGCGACCAGAACGACGACATGGTCGTCGGCGTCTCGTTGAGCTGGAACCTGCTCGACCCGGGACGCGTGTACCGCGTCAGCGAGGCGCGGGCGAACGAGCTTGCCGCCGATGCAGGCATCGACCAGGTCCGGAGCGAGGCCGAGCTCGACATACTCACCGCGTACAGCCGCTTCATGACCGCGAAGCAAAGGCTCGTCGTCGGAGAGTCGTCCGCCGCTCAGTCCGCCGAAGCGCTGCGCATCGTGCGCGACCGCTACGACTCGGGGCTGACGACGATCACCGAAGTCCTTCGCGCCGAGACCGCGGCGGTTGCGGCTCGCCTCTCGCGCCTCGCCGCCAACTACGAGTACATGACGGGATACGCGGAACTGCTCCGCTCCACGGGGCAGTTCGACTCCATCGCACCGTTCGTTATGGGAGCGCAGTGATGCCCGTCGCCGTAAACATGTGGCGCAGGCACTCTTGCCTGCGCGTCGCCGAAGGCGACTCGAGCTTGCGCGACTCGAACTCTCCAATTCCGGCGGCGCTTCGC
>JAMPYE010000430.1 GCA_023700825.1 Thermoanaerobaculia bacterium
CATCACCAGGTGCGGCCGGCGCGCCGGCGGAAGGGGCATGGGCGCACTGTAGTCGCCGCCCGCGATCCGGTTCAAGGGCCGCGCCGCTCTGCTACGCTGGCGCCGCCTCCGTGTCCAGCTTGCGCTCCGCGATCCCCTCGGGCGTCCGCCCGCACCCGCAGCGGCGCTGACGCCGATGCCGCGCATCGCCCACTTCCTGCTCCATCCGGAGCTCGCCGATTCGCCGCCGAACGACGCCCTGCGGCAGGCGTACGCCGAGCTCGGCTACGAGGTCGACCTGTTCGCCGGCGGCTTCGGCGACGCCGCGCATCCGGCCACCGGCGCGCCGCCGATCGCCCGCGTCGACTACTCCCGCCGCTGGCTGTTCGAGAACGCCTGGCGCCCGCACTGGCGCCGTTACGCGGCGTTCTCCTGCACCTGCGAGGATCCGGCGGCGGTGGCGGGCGTGCTGTCGCGCCTGCACCGGCGGCCGCTGGTCGTCCTCGCCGACGAGATCCGCGCCGGCGCCTACCGCGGCCACGCGCCGGAGTCGTGGAAGCGCCTCTGTCGCGCCGGCCTGCGCCGCGCGGCGCTGACGATCGTCAACGACCCGTCGCGCGAGGCGTTGCAGCGCGACTACGCGGGGCTCTCGCCTGCCCAACCGGTGGTCGTCTACCCCGGCGGCTACCGCACCCCGCCGCCCCCGGTCGACCGCGCCGTGCAAAGGGCGAAGTGGGGCTTCCCGGAGTCGGCGACGGTGCTCGGTTTCTCCGGCCTCTTCGGCGTCGGCAACGGCGGCCATTGGCTCGTCGAGGCGCTGCAGGCGATCCCCGATCTCCACGCGGTGGTGCAGCCGCTCTGGACCGACGAGATGACGCGCTTCCTGCTCCCGCGCATCTCTGGCGCCGAGCGGCTCTACGTCGAGCCCACCCGCCTCGGCTGGCGCGACGCCTGGTCGCAGGCGGCGGCGGTCGACCTCGGCATGGCGATCTACCTGCAGCCGGGCGAGCAGTTCCAGCGCATGGGCACGAGCTCGAACCGTCTCTGCATGTTCCTGGCGATGGGCGTGCCGGTGATCGCCAGCCGGCAGGAGAGCCTGCGCTTCCTCGAGGAGTACGACTGCGGGGTGCTGGTGGGGAGCCGGGCAGAGCTCGTCGAGGCCGTCGGAGCAATCTCTACCCGCCTTCCAGCCATGAAGGTGAATGCGCGGCGCTGCTGGAGCGAGCACGTGCAGGTCGAGGCCCGGTATCGCGAACTCGCGGCTGCCATGAGGCCTGCGCTCTCGTGACGTCGCGCAGCGAGAGGTGTGTCAGGCTTCGGCGTGCCCCGCGCGCTGGCGGCCAAGGCTGTCGAAGGTCGGCGGCGAAGTGAAATGACAACCACCGACGAAGCGCTCAAAGAAGAGTATTTCGGCCACCGCCACGTGACGGTGATCGAGCCGCCGCGCGGTCTGCTCGAGCTCAAGGTCCGGGAGGTCTGGGCCTACCGAGACCTGATCGGACTGCTCGTCCGCCGGGATTTCGTCGCCCAGTACAAGCAGACGATTCTCGGTCCGGTCTGGCACCTGATCCAGCCGCTGCTGACGACGCTGATGTTCACCCTCGTCTTCGGACGCATCGCCGGAATCTCGACCGACGGCGCACCGCCCTTCCTCTTCTACATGGCCGGGACGGTGCTGTGGACCTACTTCGCGTCGCTGACGAGCGATGTCTCGCACACCTTCATTCGCAACGCGGGAATCTTCGGAAAGGTCTACTTTCCTCGCCTCGCGGTGCCGACCGCGACGCTCTTCTCGAAACTGATCTCCTTCGGCATCCAACTCTCCTTCCTGCTCGCGGCGCTCGGCTGGTACTGGCTTCGCGGTCGCGTGGCGGCGCCCAGTGTCTGGGTGCTCGCGACACCTCTCTTGCTCGCGCTCACCGCCGCGTTCGCACTGGGAATCGGCGTCATCGTCTCGTCATTGACGACGCGCTATCGCGACCTCGCCGTGCTGGTCGGCTTCGGGCTGCAGCTCTACATGTACGCGACGCCGGTGATCTACCCGCTCTCGGCGCTCAGCGAAAAGTGGCGGTTCTACGCGGCGCTCAATCCGCTCGCTCCGGTGGTGGAGACGTTCCGCTACGCCTTTCTCGGCACCGGCGGCGTGCCGGGCTGGATGCTCGGCTACAGCGCCGCGGTGATCGCGGTCGTCCTGCTCGTCGGCTTGGCGCTCTTCAACCGCGTCGAGCGGACCTTCATGGACACCGTCTGAGGCCGAGAGCGATCGGGAAGAACGCCGTGCCACCCGCAATCCAAGTCGAGAGTCTCTCCAAGCGCTACCGGCTCGGCGTGATCGGCGGCGGCACGCTGCGCGAGGACGCGAACCGCTGGTGGGCGAGCCTGCGCGGGAGGCCCGATCCGACGACGAAGGTTGGCGTCGATGCGCGAGACGGGCAAACCGGCGAGGAGATCTGGGCGCTGCGCGACGTCTCTTTCGAGGTCAGCGAAGGAGAGATTCTCGGCATCATCGGGCGCAACGGCGCCGGCAAGAGCACGCTGCTGAAGATTCTGTCGCGGATCACGGCGCCGACTAGCGGCCGCGCGGTCCTGCGCGGTCGCGTCGGCAGCCTGCTCGAGGTCGGCACCGGCTTCCACCCCGAGCTGACGGGCCGCGAGAATATTTATCTCAACGGCACCATCCTCGGGATGACGAAGGCCGAAGTCGACCGCAAGCTCGACGAGATCGTCGCCTTCTCGGAGATGGCGCCGTTCGTCGACACGCCGGTCAAGCGCTACTCCTCGGGCATGACCGTTCGCCTCGCCTTTGCGGTCGCCGCTCATCTCGAACCGGAGATCCTGATCGTCGACGAGGTGCTGGCTGTCGGTGATGCGGCGTTTCAGAAGAAGTGTATCGACCGCATGGGTGATTTCTCTCGAAGCGGGCGCACAATTCTCTTCGTCAGTCACAACATGCAGTCGATCGAGAGGCTCTGCACGCAGGTTGCCGTGGTCGATCGAGGAGCTCTTCTTCACGTCTCGAGCCCAGGGCTCGCGATCGCGAAGTATTTCGAGCTCGGATCCGAGGTCGACACGCTCCGAGACTGGAGCCCCTCCTCTCCGGAGAGTTTCGGACCGCTGCGGCGCTGCCGGGTCGCCTCCCCGGGCCGCCCAGCCCTGGTTAGCGGCGAGTCGGCAGTGTTCGAGTTCGAGTTCGAGCCTTCATCTCATCACGCCCGGCTTCAAGTCGGCGTCGGAATCTACAACGACAAGTTCGTGAAGGTCGCCCACCTCGACACGCTCTTTCAAGGACTATCGTTTTCTGGTACCGGCACACTGTCCTGCACGATCCCACGAGTGCCTCTCGTACCCGGCACCTACACTCTGAATGTCGTGATTCGAGATTCGACTCACGTGGTGTCGCATTACGAACGGTTCGTGCGTTTCGACGTCGTCGACGGCGTCTTCTACCGCGGAGGCCACTCAGGAGTCGATGACAGGGCGGCGGTGAACATCGAGCACCGCTGGGAGTGGAGTCGAATCGACGAACGCGCCGGCGAACGATTCGACGCCCGGTAATGAAGTTTCCGAAGACGGCCCCGCAACGCGACAGACGACCCCATGCACCTCGGACTCATCTATAGCAAGTCTGCGAACTTCGGAGATCTCCTCAACGAGGATCTCTTCGCCTACCTCGGATTCGATGTGCACTGGGCCTGCACGAAGTCGGCGGAAGCCGCCGGCATCGGTTCCATCCTGGGCTGGCTCGTCAAGGATCAGCAGTTTTCCGGGCTCGTGCTTGGAAGCGGCCTCATCGATCGAAGCCACGAGTTCGATGCCAGCAAGGCAGAATTTCGGCTCGTTCGAGGACCTCGGACGCTGGAGCGAATTCGGGGACTGCAATCTTGCCCCATGGGCGATCCAGGAATACTGGCGAGCCATCTCTACTCGCGATCCCGGCGCAGATGGCGCGTCGGCCTCGCGCCCCACTACCAGGACATCGATCATCCTGCAGTGCTTCGACTACGCGACCAGGTCGGCGTGAAGTTCATCGACGTCAGAAGACGCCCGCAAGAGGTCGCCCGGGAGATCTCCGCTTGCGACCACGTTCTCGCGTCGTCGCTGCACGCGATCATCACAGCAGACAGCTATCAGGTTCCATCCACGTGGATGGTCTTCTCGGAGCTCCGAGGCGGAACCTTCAAGTTCCACGACTACTTTCTCGGAATCGGTTACGACCGCGAACCGCTGACCTACGATGCAGATCACGGCCTTCTCGCACTGCTGGCGGCCGGAGCGATCGCGCCTCGCGAGAAACTGCTCTCTCGCCAGGAAGAAGTGCTGGATATACTGAGGCGAGCCGCCATTCGGCTCGTCGGCCTCAAGGTCCACCGAAAATTGAA
>JAMPYE010000431.1 GCA_023700825.1 Thermoanaerobaculia bacterium
CGTAGATCGACTGCTTCGGATCGCCGACGACGGTGATGCGGCCCTCGACGAGCTCGCCGTCGTCGCCGCGCGCCAGAAGGTCCACGATCTTCGCCTGCACGCGGTCGGTGTCCTGGAACTCGTCGACGAAGATGTGGTCGTACCGCGCGCGGATCTCGGCGAGGACGCGGCGGTCGTCGAGCAGTTCTGCCGTCAGCGAGAGCAGGTCGTCGAAGTCGACCGCGCCGAGCTCCTCCTTGGCCCGGGCGAGGAACGTCGTGAAGCGGAGCGCGACCTCGCGCAGCGCGACCGCGACGCGGTGGCTGCGGAGCAGGGGGAAGAGCGCAGGGCGCTTCTTCTCGTCGCCCCGCATCGCGTGCAGCTCGTCACACCCGGGGTAGCCCCGCTTCCTGAACGTGGTCGTCTCGAGAATCCGCTCGAACGGCGGAGACCACTCGATCCACTCGCCGATCCAGTCCGACGCGGGAGGCTCGTGCGCGCGCAGCCATGCGGCCGCGTCGAGCGACGCCTGCGGGACGTTCGCGACGGCGTCGGGCTGCAGCGTCCGCACGACGTCGATCATCTCGCGAAGCGCGCGGATCACTCTGCCCGGGTCACCGAGGGTGAGCTCCTCGTCGCGGAGCAGGTCGGCGCGCGCCGCGAGCGGGAAGATCGCCTCGCGGATCCGGTCGAGGTTCGTGTACTGGCGATAGAGAATCTGCCACTGCTCGATCCACATCGGGTCGGCGTCTTCGGAGAGCTCCTCCTCGAGCCATTCGCTCCAGATCTCGTCGAGCACGCGGTTTCGCTCGTAGCCTTCGATGATCCTGAACTGGGCGGGAAGCCCCGCCTCGATCGGGTAAAGGCGCAGCAGCGACTGGCAGAACGAATGGATCGTCTGCGCGCGGAGCCTGTCGATCTGCTGCAGGTGTCGCGCAGCCGCGACGCGCGCGACCTTGATGCCCTCAGGCTTAACTCGGTACGCGGGAGACGGGCGGTTCGACGGCCAGCGCGGGTCGTCGTCGATCGTCGCGTCGATGTCGCCCAGGGCCTCGCGGATTCGGTCGGCGATCTCCGCCGCGGCCTTTTCGGTAAAGGTCGTCAGCACGATCCGCTCGGGATCGGCCTCCGGATCGTGTAGCAGCATGTCCAGTACGTGGCAGACGATCGCCGTCGTCTTTCCCGTTCCCGCGCCCGCCTCGATGACGCGGTTCGCGCGCTCGCCAGCCTGCGGCCTCGTTCGGCGCGCGCTCATGCGCGGTCCCTTCGCAGGATCTCGAGCACGCTCGCGTCGTCATCCGACGGCTCGTGCTTTTCCCTGCACCAGTTCCTGACGAGACAGTACTTGCACGCCTCGGACGAAGGCACCGCGGGGAAGCGCCCTGCGATCGCCGAGCCGACGAGCGTGCCGAGCACGCTCTCGAGGTCGGCCTCGACCGCCGCCAGGTTGAACCCGAACTTCGTCGCGTCCGCTTCGGGATTGCGCAGCGGCATGATTCGCGCGCTGACCTTCTCCGCGTCGACGCCGAAGCGCCGCTTCGCGACGAGCGCGTAGATCGCAGTCTGCAGCTTCGCTCCCTCCGCGACTTTCCCGTCGAGCCCTTTGAGATGGCTCGCCTTGTTCGACTTGTAGTCGACGACGCGCCAGCTTCCGTCCGTGCCGCGGTCGACGCGGTCGATCCTCCCGCGGACGCCGACTCTCACCCCCGCGACGTCGATGCGGGCGGCCTCCTCTCCGCTCTCGATCACGAGTTCGTGCTCGTGCGGAAGCCAGTTGCCCTCGGCGAGCTGCCGCATGTCGGAGCGGACGAAGTCGGCGAGGGTGGCGAACGTTTCGGTGCGCTCGATCGTCCTGAGCGTTCTGTTAGGCGGCGGCGCCGCCGCATTGAGCTCCTCGAACGCGCGGTCGACCTGCGCCGCGAGGCGTCCGCGGAGGGCGGTCGGAAGCTCGCCTCCGGAGGCGGCGGCGAAATCGGATGCGGCAAGCCCGCTGTAGAAGCGCTCGAGGATGACGTGGTCGAGCGTCCCCTTCTCTCGCGATTCGATCGCGATCCCGGCATCGGGCTCCTCGAGCTCGCGCGCGCCGAGGAGCGTCGACATGAGGAAGCGCTGAGGGCACTCACCGAGCTGCTCGATCGAGGAAGGCGAGGTCGACGCGAAGATCGCGCGAAGGCGCAACTCGACTTCGGGGCTCGCTCCGAGGTAGCCGTCGAACTGCGTCGTGCCGCCGTGCGTCGCGGCGAGTTGCAGCTGACGGACGAACCGCGCGTCACGGCTTTCGAGCAGCGAGGCGCTCTTCTGCTCGATCGCACTCGGTGGGCCGAACGTCGGCGAGTTGCGGCCGCGGAGCCACTTCCTGAAGTCGTGGAGGATCTCGCGCCGCGCCGAAGGTGCGCGCTCGAGCGCGAGATCCTTCAGCATCGACGAGGGACGGAGCGCCTTGCCGACGCCGTCGGCCGTCGAGAACGAGAAGCGGACCATCGAGCGCGCGCTCGCGACGAGCGAAGCGAAGAGAAACCGCTCTTCCTCGCGCCCGTCGCCGACGATGCGAACACCGAGACGCGTCCGGTCGAAGTCAGGAAGGAGCGGGTCGTCGACGCGGCGCTGCGGAAGGTTGTCGTTCGTCGCGCGGACGACGAAGAGTTCCTCGGTAGTGCGTCCGCGGAAGCGCATCACGTCGCCGATCCAGATTGCTGCGGCGTCCTCGTCGCGGGCGAGCTCGCCCGCGTCTTCGATCGCGTGTCGGACGTCATCGGCGTCGAGGCGCGCGGCAGCGAAGGGAGCACGGCGGAAGAGCTCGGCGATCCTGCGCACGCGGACCACCGCGTCGATGTCGTCCTCGGTTTCCGCCTCGAAGAGGCCAGCCCAGCGCTCCACGTCGTCGGCCCACGAGCTGCCGCGCTGTGGCGACGACGCCTTCTTCGTGATCGACGCGAGACGCTCGACGAGCGAGGCGTAACCGAGGAGGTCGCTGTCTGGCTCTGCGCGCTCCCGCTCCGATTGTTCGGCTCGTGCGATCGCGCGGACCTCCGCGGCGCCGGCGCGCCCGATCTTCGCCTTGCGCGTTGCGCGCTCGAGACGGACGAGCTCCGGGGGTGATCCGAGCGCGCCCTGGCGGAGGCCGCTGCGAACGACCTCCATCACTTCGCGCCGCGCCATGCCTCCGCGCGCGAGGCGAAGGATCGCGAGGACGCCGCGAACGATGCGGTTGCCGATCACGGGGCGCCCGGGGACACCGCGGAACGTAAGGCCAAAGTCGCGGCCGGTCTGCTCGAAGAGCGAGAGCACCGCCGCGTCGGCAGAGCGCATCACGACCGCAATCGACGACCCCGCGACTCCACGGTCGACGAGAGAGCGGATCGTCCGGCAGACCTCGCGGATCTCGAGCATCGGCGACGGCTGGTCGCGAATCTCCCACTCGGCTTCCAGCGTGGAAGGAGCTGCCCGTTCGGCGATCGATACTCCCTCCGCTGTGAGCACGTCGATGAAGGATGCTGCGTACGACCAGGGAGCCTTCGGTCTGGCGCTCTCTACGTCGAGGGGCGTGGGCAGCCAGATCGATTCGGCGTGTCGGGTCGCGATGAGTGCGCGGAGCAGGTCGAGCTGCACCGCGGTCGCGTCGTAGAAGCCAAAGATGATCTGAGGTGCGACGCGCGCGCCGTCGCGGATTCGCGTGGATGCCTCGGCGAGCACGTCGGCTTCGACGGTCGCTCCTGCGTCGGCGAGCAGCGACTCGTAGCGCTTCCAAACGGCGATTCCGGACGCGAGGCGATCGCGGTTGCGCAGCCCCTTCTGTTTCGTGATCCGCTTCGAGATCTCAGCGAGCGTCAGGCCGCTGTCGCGCAGATCGCGGTGCGTGCGAAGAAGCATCGCCGCCGCGCCGTGGATCGTCGCGAGCTCGCCCCCCGCTGCGCGGAGCGCGAGCTCCATCGCGAGGGCCGACTCCGCGCCGTCGGGTACGCGAGGGTATCGCCCCGCGCCGTTCAACACGCGAAGCGCGAACTGTTCGATCTGCAGCATCTGGAGTCCCGCGATCGCGCCGCCGTCGCCGACCACGCGTCGTGCGATCTCCTCGGCTGCCGAGCGCGACGGGACGATGATCTCGACCGTCTCTCCCAGACGCGAACCCGCCCTCTGCGACGCGATGCGCGACGCGAGCGCCTCGGCGATCTCGCCGTAAGTTCCGTGGAAGATAGGCGTTCCCGTCGCGGACATGCGTGTGATTGTAGACGGGCGCCATGTGGAGTGCGAAAGCGGAGCTTTCGCCCTTCCTTGCCGAAGCGAAGCTTCGGCGTCGTTGACCCAGCGAGCGGAAGCTCCCGCTTCCGCAAGTGATGGCGCAAGCTGCGCTTGCGCACTCCACATTGCCTACTCA
>JAMPYE010000432.1 GCA_023700825.1 Thermoanaerobaculia bacterium
ATCGAAGGACGCGCCGCCTCGTTGCGCCGGGTTGATTATACGAGGAACGCGCGACATCCCGCCAAGAAGACGAGAGACGTTCGCGAAGAACCGCAGACGAAGGTCAGGACGACGAGCGGCTGAGCGCGAGAATCGTGAGGTCGTCGCCGAGCGGCGTGCTCGCCGTGAAGTCCAGTACGAACTTCTCCAGACGGTCGATCACCGTCGCCGCGTCCTGCGCGTGCCAGCGGGCGGCCGCCACGCAAACGGGAGCATGTCCCATCTCGTCGCCGGTCGGATTCTCGGCCTCGATGACGCCGTCGGTGAACATCAGCAGCGCGTCACCCGGGCCGAGCCTCGTCGACTGGTCGCGGTACTGCGCCTGCGGAAACAGCCCGACGACCATGTCGGTCGTGTCGAGCACGTCGACCGTGCCAGCGCGAAGCACCAGCGGGGGCGTGTGGCCCGCGTTCGCGAAGTTGACGACCCCGGTCTTCGGGTCGAGCATTCCGGCAAAGACCGTGACGAACTTCGACGGCGCGGTCTTGGGCGCGAGCGTCTGGTTGATGCTCCGGAGCAGCCCGGCCGGCGTCGGGTCGTCCTTGGTAAAGATCCCGAACGCGGTCGCGAGACTCGCCATCACCAGCGCCGCGGTGATTCCCTTGCCCGAGACGTCGCCGATGATGAAGTAGATCCGCCCGTCGGGACGCACGACGAAGTCGTAGTAGTCGCCGCTCACGGTGCGCACCGGCCGGTTCACGCCCGCCAGCCGGTATCCCTCGACTTCGGGAGGACGACTCGGCAGGAGGCGGCTCTGAATCACGTACGCCGTCCGCAGCTCCTCTTCCATCTTCGCCTTGATGTGCGATTCCTCGCGAAGGCGCGTCGTCTCGAGCTTCGCCGCCGCGACGCGGGAGATCTGCGCCACGAGCCTGACGTCGGGCTCGGTGATCGTTCGCTGGGTCAGGAGGTAATCGAGATAGAGGACGCCGAGCACCGAATCGCCGACGATGAGCGGCGCGCAGAGCGCGGAACGGATCGATTGGCCGATGATCGACTTCGCCATCGCGAGGTTCTCGTTCTGCGACACGTCGTTGAACGAGAGAACGTTCTTCTTGACGACCACTTCCTCGAGCAGCGTGCGGCTAATCGTGAGGTCCTGCGAGTCGCTGTCGCTCCTGCAGCGCATGTAGACCGACTGGAACGACTTCGAGTCGGGGTTGAGCAGCGCCAGCGCGCAGCGCGACGGGCTCATCAGGTGCATCACGCGCTCGACGATGAAGTCGAAGAGCTCGCTCATCGGCCGGTCTTCGATCAGCTCCATCGCGAGCCGGTTGAGAATCCGGAGCCCCTCTGCGCCCGCTTCGCGGTGCGTGTCGGTGATGTCGCCGATCTGCTTGATCGGAATGGCGATGCTGAGCCCCGAGTTCGAGTCGTCGACCGAGAATCTCGGGGTCGACTCCACCGCGCCGCCGATCTGCAGCTCGCTGTCGCCGAGCATGACGATGTCCCCCTCGCGCAGCCGCTCGATCGACTCGAGCCGGGTGCCGTTGAGGAACGTTCCATTGGCGCTGCCACAGTCGTGAATGTGCCACGCGCCGTTCTGGAAGAGGAACTCCGCGTGGTGACGCGAGAGGAAGCGATCGCGGATCGGAAGCGTGCAGTCCGCGCTCCGCCCCATCGTGATCTTCTCGCCTTCGAGCGTCATCCGCGCAGCCTCGCTGTTCGGCTGGCGCAGCGTGAGCTTGAGCACCGGCGGCTTGATCAATCGAGCACCACCAGGACGGTCTCGAGCGAAAGACCCACGCTCCCAAACTCCGCGGTAGATTTCCGGGGCATACGGCCGAGATTGTACGCGGACGGAATGGGATAGGAAAGGAATGACCTGCGTCGCGGAGCGCGCCGAAATGAACGATTCCGGCCATCGCCGGCAAGGTTCGCGCCCGTCGCCGGCGCGCCCGAAGTCCGATCCTCTCCCTGTGCCGTCATCTGTCGTTGGCTTATGCGCATTTCCCCGCTTCGGTTTCACTCACCGCTCCCCGGAAACGAAACGCCACCCGGGAGACGAGGCCAGACCTGCGACGCGACAGCCGGAATCGGCTGCGCCCCGTCGTTCGATCAGAACGACCCGGAACATGGAAAATCCGCGGGCGCAGGATGTCTCTACGGTTTCACGGCGACTTTCAGCGCCGCGCGGCGGTCCATCGCGTGGAGCGCTTCTTCCACCCCGTCGAGGCCGCAACTGCCGCTGATCAGGAGCCTCGCGTCGAAAACGCCTCGCGCGAGCACGTCGATCGCCCGACCGAAGGTCGCAGGACGATGGTGATACGCACCGCGCAGCGTGAGCTCGGAGTAGTGCGCGAGGTGCGTGTCGAGCGCGACGGAAGTTCCGGGCGCGCAACCACCGAACAGCAGGACTGACCCTCCGGCGTGCACGACGCCGATCGCCGACTCCCAGGCGGCCGGCGAGCCGGTCGCCTCGATCACCGCGTCGAAGCCCTCGCCCTCCCCTCCGATCGCACGAAGTCGCTGCGCGTCGCGCCCGTCGCGCCGGACCTCGAGAGTCTGGCTGGCGCCGAGCGCCCTGCCCGTTTCCAGTCTCTTCTCGTGCGGATCGGCGAGCGTCACGAGATGGCCCTCCGCCGCGAGCATCGCAACGAAAAGCAGCCCGATCGGCCCACCGCCGATGACGAGACAGTCCGACTTCGGCGGCAGCGCCGCGACATCCATGCCGTGGATCACGCACGCAAGGGGCTCGCTCAGCGCAGCGAGCTCGAACGGGAGCCCCTCCGGCTTTCGATAGAGGCTTCGCGCGACGAAGCGCTCCGGAACGACGATGTACTCCGAGAACGCCCCGTTCAGATAGTGCAGATCGCGGCAGAGGTTCTCCCTGCCCCGCTCACAGAAATCACAGACCCCGCACGGTGCCGAGTTCGCGATGACGACCTCGTCGTTCATCGCCCATCCGCGTACCGCGTCTCCCGCGTGGACGATCACTCCCGACATCTCGTGCCCGAACGGCGTCGGCACGACGAGCATCCGCGGGTGCCCCCCTCGGCGGAACACCTTGAGATCGGTGCCGCACGTCGTCGCGGCGCGGATCGCGACGAGGATTTCTCCGGGCCGCGGCTCGGGAAGCTTGTGCTTGCGCAGCTCGACTTGTCCCGGCCCGAGGAGAAAGAGCGTCTCTTGCATTGGAGGCTTTGCCATCGTGAAGGGTCCTGTCAGCCCGGGATCACCATCGCCTTGAGGGCCATCTGCGTTCGCGCGAGCTCCACCGCTTCTTCGAAGCGCGAGAGCTGAACACGATGGCTGACGAGCGGCGACGCGTCGAGCGCGCCGCTCTCGATGAGGCGCCAGACCTCGTCCTGATCGGCGAGCGATCCCGAGTAGGTCGCGACGACGCGCTTTTCGGACTTGAAGAGCGCGTTGAGGTCGAACGAGGCGCGCTCCTCGCGCGGCGCGTGCGCGAAAAGCACGACGCTGCCTCCTTCTCGCACGAGCGCGAGCGAGGAGTCGAGAATGCCCGCGCCGCCTACGGTGTCGAAGGCCGCGTCGGCGCCGAGGCCCGCGGTCGCGTGGCGCACGGCCGCGGCGAGCGCGTCCCCGGGGAGCTCGGCGGCGTGTGCGCCGAGTTTCAGCGCCAGCTCGAGCCGCTCGCGACGAAGATCGGTCACGACCACGCGGCACTCGCGGTCGATCGCCTTCAGCGTCAGGAGATGGAGCAGCCCCATGCTCCCGCCGCCGACCACGATGGCGCAGCGAGGCGCGACATCATTCGCGCGGGCGTCGAGAAAGCCGCTGCGCTTCACCCCGCGATAGACGCAGGCGGCGGGCTCCATGAACGATGCGGCATCGTCGGACACGTGCGCGGGAACGATGCGCGCCGCGAGATCGACGGCACGACGCCGGACCAGGATCCGCTCGCTGAAGCCGCCGGGCTCGAGAAGGTTCTCTTTGAACGTCGGGCACATCGTCTCGCTTCCACGCGCGCAGAGCGCGCATTCACCGCAGGAGACGTGATGCGGCACGACGACGCGGTCGCCTTCGCGGAAGCGCCCGTTGCGCGACACGAGCACCGATCCGACGAGCTCGTGCCCGAGGATCGAAGCGGTCATCGCCGGCCCGTTGATCTTGAAGAGGTCGGTGCCGCAGAGCCCACAGCAGCGGAGCGCGAGAACGAGCTCCCCGTCAGCCGGGTCGACGATCCCGCGCGTCTCGAGCGAGACTCGCCCATTCCCGTGCGCAACCGCAACGCTGCTTTCGATCTCCGACACGCGGGTCATTATCTACGTGCGGGGGCGAAAGGCGAGAGGCGAGAGGCGAAAGCGGGCCACAGGTCATAGGTCATAGGTCATAGATCAA
>JAMPYE010000433.1 GCA_023700825.1 Thermoanaerobaculia bacterium
AAAACGACGATGACGGAGCTCTGGCCGGCCGAGCCGATGCCGGGTGAGTCGATCGAGACGGGCGACCTGGTCCGCATCGAGAGCGTCGAGGGCTCGAAGATCGTGATCGCCGAGGCGCACAAAGTTTCGGCGTGGTGGCTGATCATCGGCTACTTCATCCTCTCGCTCGGCGAGCTCTGCCTCTCGCCGATGGGCCTCTCGCTCGTCTCGAAGGTCGCGCCGGTCCGGATGCGCGGCCTGATGATGGGAGGCTGGTTCGTCGCCACCGCGATTGGAAACAAGCTCACCGCGATCGGCGTCTACTGGGAGATCTGGAGCCACGCGAAGTTCTTCCTCGTTCTCGCGATGATGGCTCTGACGATGGCGATCCTCCTCCTCTTTCTCCTGAAACCGCTGAAGAAGGCGATGCCGGGCGTGTAAGAGGCAGGCCAGAGGCGAAAGGCGAGAGGCGAAAGCAGGCCGAAGGCCAGAGCAGACAGCGGGTTGCTCGGCTGCTTTCGTAGCGCCGGCGGGACGCCGCCACGCCTGCCGGCGAGGACGTCGGCGCTACGGGACGAGCCGCGTCGCCGGAACCGCCCGACCGGCGCTATATTGAAGAGGCATCCGAAAGGTGGCCTCTGGCATGAGCTCGACGATCGAGATTACGCCGGTCGAGTCGAAGAACGACACCGACATCGCCCGCGCCCTCTTCCGGGAGTACGAGACGGCGATCGGAGTCGATCTCTGTTTCCAGAGCTTCGAGAAGGAGCTTGCCGATCTTCCCGGCAGCTACGCGCGACCGAAAGGACGCCTCTATCTCCTTCGAATCGACGGTGAGGTCGAGGGCTGCGTCGCGCTCCGGCCGCGCGGCGAGCACGACTGCGAGCTGAAACGGCTCTACGTCCGGCCGGCGCGTCGCGGCTCGGGCGCCGGGCGCCTCCTGGCGGAGCGGGTCATCGCCGACGCCCGGGAGATCGGCTACGAGCGGATGCTGCTCGACACTCTCGATTCGATGAAGGCCGCCCAGCGCCTTTACGAGTCACTCGGCTTCGTCGACGCGGCACCCTACACCCACAATCCGCTCGCGGGGGTGCGCTACATGCAGCTCGACCTGCGGAGCGAGCCCCGGCCCAACGCTCACAGCGGCGCGTGACGAAGCTCCTCGGTGCCGCGCCTCGCGCGGTGCTGGAATTGCCCTACCTGGAACAAGGAGGCCCCATGGAACAGGTAAACCAGCGTTCGATCGCGGTTTCGGTCTTCACCCGTGCCGGTTGGATCACGGGCTCGCTTCACATCGCCCCGGAGACGGAGCTCGGCAGGTACCTCGACGGCAACGACCGGTTCTTCCGCCTCACCGCGGTTCAGCTTCCCAGCGAGGAGAGTGAGCGGGAATTCTTCGCGATGCACGCCGACGAAGCAATCATGCTCGTTCCGCTCGAGGTGAGAGAACAGTACGTCCCGGCAGCCGAGGGATCGACGCGCCGCGACATCGCGTGCCTGCTCGGCGAGGGCACGCTCTTCGGCGCGCTCGACGTGCCGCCCGGGGCCCGGGTCTCCGACTACCTGATGAGTCGAACGGGATTCATTCCGGTCCGCCGCTGCCGCACTCCGCTCATGGAGCTCCCCGCGGAGCTTGCAGAGCCGCTCGAGATGACTTATCTCAATACGAAGAAGATCATCGGCGTTACGGAGTCGAACCCGGTCGAGATGGAGGTTCGTCCGCAATCCGCGCTCTTCTCCGAGACTTGAGGGGCTCGTCTTCGGGCGCCCGGCTCATCGCTCACGGCCGAGGCTAGTCGTAGGTTCCCGCGGCTCTCTGCGGGATCGTGGTGAGATGGTCGCAGCCGGGCCACAGGAGGTCGCCATGCAGCACGTGTCGCATCGCACGATTCCGGTTGCGATCCGCTCGAGCGCCGGATGGGTCACCGGGCGCATCCACCTCGACGGAGGGGTGAGCCTTCTGCGGCATCTCAACGAGTCGGGCGCGTTCTTTCGCCTGACCGATGTGACGCTGCCGGGCGAGAAGAACACCCGACAGTTCTTCGCGATGCACGTCCGCGAGACGGCGTTCGTGGTGCCTCTCGACTGCAAAGAGGAGAAGGCGGCGAAGGAGTTCCCGAACGAGACGTTCCGGCACGAGGTCGCCTGCCTTCTGCCGGAGGGGCCGATGTTCTGCAGCTTCGACGTGCTCGCCGGAATCCGCGTGTCGGACTACCTGATGAACCACACGAACTTCATTCCGGTGCGCCGCTGCTGGACGCCGTTCCGCGATCTTCCCGAATCGCTCGCCGACCCCGTCGAGTTCGGCTTCCTCAACGCGGCACCCGTCGTCGGCATCTCCGAGGCCGACGACGTCACCGTGGAGAAGAAGAACGGCGAACGAGTGTCGAAGTAGAGACGTGGCTCAACTGCGCCTGCCCGCGCGCTTTCGAAGGCGAATGGGCGCGTCGCCCGCGAGCGGCGCGGCAGTCGCCGCAGCCGCCCCAGGCTCATTCCACGATCCTCGTGGCGAGCAGCCGCCCGTCGTCGTTCACCCATTCGACCTTCGAGATCTCGCGCGTATGCACTGCGATCACAGCGAACGGCGCCGTGAAAGCCTGCGTGACCGGCTCGTCGCCCATCGGTTGGACGAGGCGGGCGTGAACGCGGATGACGCCTTCGGCGGGAGGATCGACCGAAATCGGCTCGATGGCGTAGCCTCCCGTCGACTGGACGCCGAGAAGGAGGAAGATCGCCGTCTCGGATCGAAAATCGACGTCACCGGGGTTGCCCGGCACCTCGCGTTTCCAGATTTCCTCGAAGGTCGCCTTGTCGGCGGCCAGCTCGATCCACGGCGCGCGCCTGCGACCCCCCTCCTCACCGTTGCGCGCGGGAACCCCGTCCGTGCCTTTCTTCAGGAGCCGCCAGCTCTTCGGGGCCGGGGTTCCGGCACAGGCAGGGATGGCGAGAGCGAGAGCCAGCAGAATCGCGAGAGAGCGCCGAGAGAGCATGAGAAAGGCCTCCGGGAGCAAGGATACGCCCCCCGGCGGGCGACACTCGGCGCGATTCTCCCGATCAGCCCAAACCTCCTCGCCCGATCCTCGTACAATCACTCGGGATGGCAAAGATCAGCGATTGGTTCGACCTCGCCGACGACACCGTTCGCAAGGTGCGGACCCGTGAGATGTCGAACCTGTACACGGTCGAGTGGCTCGAGGCACAGCGGATGCTCACGTCCGACTTCAGCGACTCACTCGACAGGCAGAAAGGGAGAGCCAAGCGCTTCGTCTACACGATCAACGCCGTGCTGTTCGGCATGGCGAAGCGGCTGGCCCCGCAGCGCCGGCTGATCTTCATCGTCGCGCAGGTCGTCTTCGTCTGGTCGTTCTTCTCGATGATGACGAGCGACGATCCGACGGCGATCGCGAACGTCCTCGGGATCTTCGGGACGTTCGTCCTCATGACGCTGCTCCTGGGGCTCGAGCTGATCGACAAGCTCAAGATCCGCAACGAGCTCGAGCTCGCGCGCGATCTCCAGGCTAGCCTGATCCCCGAGAAGCTTCCGAGGGTTCCGGACTACGAGCTCGACGCCTTCAACCGGATCGCGAACACCGTCGGAGGCGACATCTACGACTTCGTTCCGCTCAAGGACGGGCGTCTCGCGGTGCTCTTCGGTGACGCCTCGGGGCACGGGATGGCGGCCGGGTTGGTCATGGCGGTCGCACAGGCCGCCTTCCGCACGCAGCTCGAGATCGACCCGTCGCCGCTCGCGATCTTCACGTCGCTCAACAGAATCCTGCTCCGTGTTGGCGGAAACCGGTCGTTCTTCTCCGCCTGCTATCTCGTGCTTTCGCCCGGGGGCGGGTACGAGCTCGTGCTCGGCGGACATCCGGAGCTTCTCAAGGTGGACGGTGCCGGCCGCGTCGTCGCTCGAATCGGCCGCGGCGCCTACCCGCTCGGAATCAAGGAGCAGGAGAGCTGGGAGATCCTCGAGGGCTCGCTTGGCTATGGCGAGTCGCTCGTGCTCCACTCCGACGGGCTCACCGAGTCGCGCAACCCCGAAGGCAAAGAGCTGGGCGACGCCTACCTCGAGACCGTGATCGGGTGGCAGGCTGGGGCGAGGGCTTCGGAGATGCTCGAAGAGATCGTCGCGGAGTGGAAGTCGTTCTGCGCCGGTGCTCCGGTCGAGGACGACGTGACGGTCGCGGTGATTCGCCGCCGGATGGACTGAGTCATTACGGCCCCCGAGGCGTGACAAGCGTTCCCGACCCGCGCATCATGCACCGATGCGAATTCAGAGGCTTCTCCTTGTAGTGTTGCTATCCGTCGCCGCCATGCCGTCGATCGCCGGGCCCCGTGTCGCGATGACGACGAGCCTCGGCGAGA
>JAMPYE010000434.1 GCA_023700825.1 Thermoanaerobaculia bacterium
CGACCCGATGGGTCGCCCGTTCTCTCTCTATCGGATGAAGGAAGAACCGGGCGACGCACCGCGTCGCCCCTACGATGGCCCCGCAGCGGTCAACCGTTTTGCACATTTCGCCTCTCGTCGTTCGACCGCCTGCGCGCGCCTTTCGTCTTCGCCCACTCCGTGCCTGCTTTGACTTTTGACCTTGGGCCTCTGGCCTCCCCTCCGGTTTCGTTCCTCCGCCTCTCCGTGTCTCAGTTCGCAGGAGGCAACGATGCGAACCGCGACCAACAGGATCATGACCCTCATCGCAGGCGCGACGCTCGCCTGCACGACGGCGATGGCAACCGAGGACTCCGGCTACGAGCTGGATGTCGTCGTCAACGGCTACGAATCTCGCGAGTACCACGCGCGCGGCACGGTCTACGTCGAGGCGATCCGGGGCGAGGAGTACGTGCTTCGGCTGTCGAACCCGACCGGCCGGCGCGTCGCTGTCGCGCTCTCGGTCGACGGGCTCAACACGATCAACGCGAAGCGTACCGACCCGAAGCACGCCCCGAAGTGGATTCTCGACCCGTGGGAGACGATCGAGATCTCCGGGTGGCAGGTCAGCGGCAGCCACGCGCGCAGTTTCTACTTCACAGGCGAGACCGACTCCTACGGAGCAGCGCTCGGCAAGACCGAGAACCTCGGCGTCATCGAAGCAGTCTTCTTCCGCGAGAAGCTCGGCTTCGCGGAGCGCTGGCTTCCGTCGATGCAGAAGGAAGAGATGCGGCGCGACGGAGCCTCGAGAAACGAGAGCGAGCGAGGCGCCGGAGGCTCCGCTGCCCCGCGCGCGCAGGCTCCCTCAGGCGCGATGGAATCGCAGGGCAAGGACAAGCTCGACGATGACTACGCCGCGACGGGCATGGGCGACCGGCAACGGAACGACGTCCGCAAGGTCGACATCGATCTCGAATCGAGCCCCGCGGCCTCGGTGAGGATCCGTTACGAGTTCCGCCCGCAGCTCGTGAAGCTCGGCGTGCTCCCCCGCTACGAGAACCCGATCACACGACGCGAGCGGGCCAGCGGCTTCGACGATTACTGCCCCGAGCCGGGACGGCATCGGTAAGGCAGGTCAAAGGTCAGAGGTCAAAGGTCAAAGCAGGCGAAGAGGCGAAGGGCGAGAGGCGATAAGGCAGGCCAGAGGCCATAGGCCAAAGGCCAAAGCAGGCAGCGGCTAAACGATCGAATAGAAATGCGGCGCGTAGCGCCGGCCGATCTTAGCCCCCGGTGACCGAGTCCCGTCCCGCGAAGCGGGAGGACGAGGGAACCGGGGGTCAGGTCGTTGAGTTGGAGGCGCACCGCGTAGCGTCGCTGGAAACCGCCTCAAACATGTGTGCAGACCTCGCAACCTACCCTCCCCGCCCGCCGTCAATTCTCAATTCTTCTTCTTCTTCGTCGGCTTCGAGGGAGGCTTCGGAGGAACCAGTTCCTTCGTGATCGCGTCGACGATCTTCTTGTGGCTCGCGGCGTCGTGCGGAGCGAGAAACCTGTCGGTGCAACCCTCGAGTCCCTTCGCCTCCATCGACTGCGCCAGGATCGTCAGGATCTCGGCGTGGTCCCGCCCTGCCTTCGCGATCTTCCCGACCATGTCGAGCGCCTCGCGGTACACGGCGACCGGCTGCGCACCCTGCGGCGGCTCCGCGTCCTTGATGCCGGCCCTTTGGAGCACGGCGGCGACGATGCCGGCGAGGTCGATGAGATTCGCGTCGTGGAGGCCGGCAGCGTCGAGCTCCGTCACGAGCGACTTCGCCCGTTCGAGATCGCGCGAGAGGATCTCGTCCTTCTTCGAGCGCTTGCCGCCGAAGCTCGATGACGGGCTCCCCTTGTCGTCCAGCACCAGGCGGCTCTTCAGGTTCGCGGCGAGCGCGTACATCATCGCCTCGCGCCTTGCGATCAGCGAGCTTTCCGGCAGCGGCACGTCGACCGTTCCGTCGTCGTTGTTCGTCGCAACGGCGAAACGGATCTCGCTCCGCGCCGCGGCGTCGAGCTTGCAGCCGCGCCCTAACGCGCCGAAAAGGCTCTGGTAGCCGAGCCGCACGTGCTGCTGGCCGTCGAGCATCTGGCTCCCGAGAACTCCCAACGCCATCATCCTCGGCGCATTGAGCTCCGCGCCCTCCGAGATCGCGCGCACGATCAACGCCGACCCCGTCGCCTGGCTTCGGCTTCCGAGCGGCGGAACCGTCACGGCCATCGGCTTATCGGGAACCAGCGGGAACGCGCTCTTCTTCTGGATCAGCGCGGGATCGTTGCCGGAGCCCGTTGCCTGAGCGTGAAGCTGCCCGGAGGCCGCGAGCGCGGCGATCATGCAGGACGCTAAAAGAACCGACTGATAGGGCTTCGTCATTGCGGCGCCGAGGCTACCACGGCTTCGAATGAAGGAACGAACTGGCGGGCTCGAGCAGACACCGAAATGGAGAATGTCGAATGCGGAATGAAGAATGAAGAAATGAGCCCCCCCCCGGTTCCCCCGCCTTTCATTCTCCGTTCCTCATTCCGCGCTCCCCATGCGACATTTCGGTTTTCATCCCGAGCCGGCCCCACCCCCTTCGCTCCCGTTCCGCATTGCGCGTTGCCTCACCCGATTGCCCCCTCCCGGTACGCCTCGACCAGCCGCTCGAGCAGCGCGATTCGTTCACGGATCTCCTCGCCCTGCTCGGTGTCTCCGACCGTGCGCGGCCTGTCATAAGCGACGACCGTCGTCACCTTCGGTACGACATCGGCGCCCGATCGGATCGCCTCCTCGACGGAGTCGAAGTGGTGGTGCTCGGCGATCGTGGCGCGCTCCGACTCGAGCAGCAGCGTGTAGCCGCGGTCGCCGTACGCCTCCGAGAACGCGCCGTCGATCGTCACGGCGTTGCCTCCGCGCTTGACGGGCGCTTCGCCCTTCTCGACCTTCACCGGCACGTGTCCGTTCACGATGAGCGCGTCGTCCCCAAGGCCGAACTCCCGCGCAAGCCTCCGACAGAACCCGGCGTCGTGAATCATCCCGAAATACGGGTTCTTCGTCTCTTTCTTCGCCTCCTTATCGTCGACGAAGTAGCCTTCGAACGTCGTCATCCGGTCCTTGCCGAACAGCGGCGAGCGGGGGCCCCGCCAGAGATACCAGAGCCAGTCGGCCTCCGCCGTCGCGTCCGAGCCTTTCCGGAACGCACGCCGCACGACCGAGTCGAGAGCATCGAAGAGCGCCCGCCCCGAATGCGGCTGCCCGTCGACCTCGAGCTTGAGCGGCGTCCCGTTCCCGTCGACGGGAACGCATCCGTGGAAGAGCAGTGCGTGATCCCGGCGGAGCCAGGTCCCTCCGCGCCGCGCCACGAACGACATCTGCCTCCAGAGCTCGGCGCTGCGAACGAACGACTCCCGCATCCTGTCGATGCACGCCTTCTCCTCCGGGGAGAGTTCGAGCGGGTTCGCGGAATCGATCGTGGGGAGGTGCCGGTCGCGGAGCGGGTGGATCTTCCCGTCGATCTCGACCGTCCCGTTCGCGACGTCGATGCGCGAGACGAGGTTGCGGTGCTCCATGTTCCACTCCGGATGCCTGCGGATCAGCTGCCCCTCGAGCTTGAACTGGATGATCGCGATCGCCTTCTGCATCCGCGCCATCAGCAGGTCGTCGCGGAGCCCCGTCCCTTTGGTCTTGAAATGCTCCGCGGGATCGTCCCCGTAGACGTCGCGCGCGAGCTTCTCGAGCGGCGACATGATGATCCCGTAGCCCTCCTCGAGCTGCGAGAGGCGGCGATAGCGCAGTGACACGCGCAGGACGGTGGCGATAAGGGCCTCGTTGCCGAGGCACGCGCCCATCCAGGAGACGTCGTGGTTGCCCCAGGCGAACGAGACGTTCGGCTGGCGCATCAGGTAGTCGATGACGCGGTCGAGACGCGGCCCGCGGTCTCCGAGGTCCCCGGCGACGATGATTTCGAAGACCGAGAGGTTGCGCACGAGGCGCGAGGCAGCACGGACCGCGGGCAGGTCGAGCTCGTGCGTGGCGAGATGGTCGATGATCGCGTCGATGTAGCGGGAGTCGCGGCCACCGGACGGCTCGCTCCACAACTCCTCGAAGAGCTCGTGGAGATCGTTCGGGAAGAGCGACTCCACGTGCCCGCGCCGATACCGGGACGCCAGCTCACGCACGATCTCGAACTGCTGTCGGAGTGTCGTCCGCACCCACGCGGCGCGCGCGGAGCGTTCACCGTTGTCGGGAAAGAGCACGCCCATCGCCTCTCTCGGGTAGTAGAGCAGCGCGAGGAACTGCTGCTGCTCCCGCTCCGAAAGCCTCCCCTCGACCAGGCGCGCCACGAGCGGCCGCAGAAGCCCCGACG